>CAJXVQ010000237.1 GCA_913060685.1 uncultured Verrucomicrobiales bacterium | reverse complement strand
CGGCATACGAGATCAGCCTCGGTCTCGTGGGCGAGGTGACGTTTAATGTCCGCCGCTAATCCCGCTGCGTTGTCATAACGGCGGGTGCGGTCCTTCTCCAGAGCCTTCATCACGACCCAATCGAGATCACGATCGATGTGGCCACCGGGGCTTCTCGTTTCGGGATGGGACAGCGTGCGTTTCTGAAGCTCCGTCAGTCTGGTGCTTGGCCTCGGTGGCTCATCTTCACGAATGACGCGGCGGATCTCGTCCTGACCTGCGTTGGCCAAGGCTTTTGCTTCGAAGGGGGTGGTCCCGGTGAGGAGCTCGTAAAGCAAGACCCCCAGGGCGTAGATGTCGGAACGGGTGTCGATGTCGAGACCGCTCATCTGGGTCTGCTCCGGGCTCATGTAAGCAGGGGTGCCGATGAATTGCTCGAATTGGGTGAAGAGGGTCTTATCGGTGAGGTCTTGTTGGGTTGCCTTGGCCACGCCGAAGTCGATGACCTTGGGCACCGCTTTGTCATCGTGTAGGGTGACGATGACATTGCCGGGCTTGAGGTCCCGGTGGATGATCCCTTTTTGATGCGCGTGTTGAATCGCAGAGCAAACATCCATGAAGAGTGAGAGCCTCGCCTCGGTATCGAGCTTCTGATCTTCACAGAATTCGGTGATGGACACGCCACGCACCAATTCCATGACGAAGTAAGGGCGTCCCAATTCGGTGGCTCCCGCGTCATAGACTTTGGCGATACTCGGATGCTCCATCATGGCCAGGGCCTGTCGCTCCACCTCGAAGCGAGCCACGACTTGCTTGGTATCCATTCCCAATTTGATGATCTTTAGGGCGACGCGACGCTTTACCGGGGCCAGCTGATCCGCCATGTAGACCACCCCGAAGCCACCCTCACCGATCTTCTGCAGGAGCTTGTAGTTTCCAATGATTGAGCCGGCAGACTCCGTATCAATGAGATCCTGAGCGGCTGCAGGAAAGGTGGTATGCTCCATGAATTTTTCCGGCCTGCGACGCGAGGTGAACAACTGCTCAACACGATTCCGTAACGCTGAATCATCGCCACAGGCTTCGTCGAGATAAAGGGGCAACTCCTCCGGCGTCGCCTCGTCCGGAGAGTTAATAAAGATATCGAGGTCGTTCATTTGTCCGGTTTGCATGGTCTTAAGGGACACATGCGGGGTTCGGCACGAAATCGTGCCACCTTATTTAAAAAAGAAACCGACTAGTCGGAGTTCCCCTCCGAGATCTCGCGGTAAAGCCATTCCTTGGCTCCCTGCCAGGTGCGATTGACCGTCCTTACCGATACCCCTGTTGCGGAGGCCACTTCGGGGATCGTGAGTCCGGCGAAGTAGCGCAACTTGACGATTTTGGCAGCCTCGGGGTTACTCTCCTCGAGCTTCTCCAAGGCCTCATTCACGGCGAGGATTTCATCGTTGGGAATTCCCGTTTCAAACTTTGCTTCATCAAAAACGGTCCGGTCCATATCACCACCACGTTTCCCGGTCTGCTTCTTGCGGGCGTGATCGATGAGGATGCGGCGCATCGCTTCGGCGGCAACGGAGAAAAAATGACCCCGCGTTTCCCAGGTCGGTTGCTCGCCATCCGGCCCCACCAAGCGTAGGTAGGCCTCATGAACCAAGGCGGTCGGCTGCAGGGTGTGCCCGCCCTTCTCATTGGCCATCATCATTCCTGAGATGCGACGCAGCTCCTTGTAGGTCAGCGGCAGAAGCTCCTCGGCGGCGGCCTGATCGCCCTTCTTCACGGCGTCGAGGAGGCGGGTGACGTCATTCATCGAAACTTGGATAGCATATTGATTCTTGAACATGCGAGGGGATTCCGGGCGAAGAAACTAATCAAAGAAAGTTGGCATCATTAATTGGCTGACCCCGCCTGTATCTCTTGAAGGGCATTTTCTCACCAGAGAGAGCCATCAACACTACAGGAAATTAAAATTAGAAAACACCATGAAAACTAAAATACCCCAACAATCACTTCTCAACTGTCTGGCCGGTTTGGCCGTCGCCTGCGGTTCAATGATGTCGTCCTCCGCGCAAGTCGAGGAGAGCAACGAAGTGATTCTTTTCGATACAATTACGCTTGCCAAAGAGCCTTCTGACATCGACCAATTCGCTCCACCCGGCGAAGGCAAGACAACGACAAAACCATTCCTTGCACAGAAAATCAGGACTGGCGACCATGGTGTCGTTTCCTCCGTGAGCGTTTGGCTCGGAACTCAGAACGATGTACTCCCTGATGGACTTGTTCTAGCCATTGCGCAAGGAGTGATCCATGTCGAAATTTGGGACGACAAGGAGGGCTGGCCCGGCTCGAAAGTGGGATCTTTGGGAGACATTGATATTCCAAGCATACGTCCGAGGTTTCAAGGAGGCACGGTAGCGACTGTCGAGAACGCAGTTGTCGGCCTGAAACCGAATAGCATTTATCACGTCGTATTTAATTTCAGCGATTCCAAGATGTTCATTAAGAGAAAACCTCCCGGAGATCCTGAAGACCCTGTGGAGCGGAGGGAAACGGTTTTCTTCGCTTATTGGAAAGATGCTGGTGCGAGGCCCGGGGCAACTTCTGCAAAGTTCGATACAGTCGAGCAGCCATTCATGCTCGATGGTGATTTTTCTGTGACCCCCGAGGTAAACTACAGCTGGGAGGAGGAAGAGGAGTCCCTCCCCTTGTTCATGAAAGTCACTGAATCGCCCGACGATGTTCCCTGTCCGGAGATCACTTCCGTCCAACTGGGGATTGACTCGATCTCCCTGAGCTGGAACTCCGTTCCGTTCCAAAAGTACATCGTCGAATACAGTTCGGATCTCCAGGAGGGGAATTGGCTCGAGATCGCGGATGACATCGGGGCGGATGGCACCGAGACCGTATTTGTTGATGAAGACCCCGAGCGCCGGGCTGCGAAATGGGGTTTCTACCGGGTGCGTCCGGCGAACTAGGCGCGACGCGATGGCGGCTCCGGGACCTCAGGGAGAATCTTGATCGATGGAATGACAGGGTCGCCATACGCAGTGCGGTGGCGACTTCTCCAGGGATTGCCAGTTTGGTATTGGCGGGTGGGCATGAAAGTCTCTCAAAGAGTTGCCCCAAGCCAATCGACAATGCGATCAAGTAGACCCGGGTCCGATTGGAAGATGGCGACACCATGGCCGGACGAGCCCGCAACCACTTCGACAAGACGTGGCTCCGAGGTGAATCCGTAGAGCTCGTTGGCCCAAGTCGCACGCTGTCCCCCGCCATCGCCAGCCGAGGAGATCTGGAACATCGAAATCAGATCGAGGGTCGGTTCTGCGGCGAGGTTTCGAACGGCCGATGTTTTTCCCGAAAGATTGACCGCAGTCTTTACCCAGCGCTTTTGACTCGCCACGCAGGCAAGATTTCCCCCGACGGAAGCACCGACAATCCCAATGCGCGCGGAATCGATCTCGTCTCTTGCATTGAGATAGGCAATGGCGGCCTGGAGATCCTTGGGCGTGGTGTTCGGGTTGTCGAAATCCGCGCTGCTGAACGATCCTCCGGATCCACCGTGACCCCGAATGTCGTAGGCCAGGGTGGCGTAACCCGCGTCGCTGAAGGCCTCATCATAGGGCGTCCACTCGGCGCGACTCCGGAAGCCTTGATGAATGAGAATCACCGCTGGCAGCTTGGTCCCAATCCGTGCGGCGGGAAGCCGGAGGTCCCCTTGAATGTCGATGTTGTCGGAGGTGGTGAAAGCAACCGTGCTTTCCCGAACCTCGGCGGGATCTGTCCCGGCGAGGTATTCGGCAAGATTGGATTCACCGTCGCCATCGCCATCCTCCAGGGCATCGGCGGAACTGACGGCGTTGAGAAGAAGGGGATATTGAAGCTCAAAGAGATCGTCGATGCCATCCCCGTCACTGTCCGCCGGATCGGATGTCGGGAAGCGATGAATGGTGTAGAATGATCGTGAAAAAATTTCGGCATCACTGAGCCGAACGATTTCGTCTTCACTCTCTGGGAGCATCGCGGCCACAGGAGTGTTCGCCAATTGAGGTTCCGTTCCGCGCATCAAAATCAAATAGGTGTCCGGGACGTTCGTTACGTCGATGAAGAATCCCTCCTCATGATGAAACCCGGCTTGGATCACGTCGGGTTCCGCGGCGACAGCGCTACCCGCGACGAGTCCGACGGACGATAGGGAGGCAACGAGTCGAAAAAAATTCTTCACCAAGCGAGTGGATGCGGGTCGGAGTCCAATGTCAATCGATGAGATTGGTCGGCACGAGGCGGGCGATCAAGGGATCGGGGCGGAGCCAAAGGCCCTGCACACCATGGCGATTCGCTATTAGCGGTTGGCCCTTAGCTTTCTCGCGGTCGACCGGGCTAAAAGCTAAGAGCCAACGCCGCAAACCTTGTCGTTATCTTATTTTCCTAGCCCTGTCGGCACGAGAGGAGAGGATCTTGCGGAGGTGAGGGCGTTCATCCTTGAGCAATTGAACCTGTGAGGGCGTCAACTCCTCGTCGGCTTCTTCCAGGAGGTCGGCTCGGAAAATTTTTCCGAGAAGGTAGGCCATGACTTCGCGCGGATCGTCATGCCCGACTTTGATCGGGAATTGCTGCCGCCATTTGATCATCTCCTCACCGGGTTCCTGCGGGTCACCCACGGTGTGCGAATGATCCGTCTCGTTTTCTCCGGCCGGTTGCAGGAGATAGGAGTGCTCTACAAATTTTAATTGGCCCTCTTCGGTTTCGAGAGAGGTCGCCAGGAGGTTAAGTCCTGTCTCCAGGCGGATTGACCAACGGGCATCCGGGGCATCCGGGTTTCGTACAAAATTGAAGCGCTTGGCTGTGTCCGGCGGTAGTTTGACGGATTGGTAGCCATAGCGTGCGAAGCTGGTCGCAAACCTTTTTGGCATCAGGCGCTGCAAGACGTGGAGTTTTTCGTGGAGCAGGATTTCCAGCGCAAGCGATTCATCTCCGCTGAAACGCTGGAAGCAAGATTCTGTGAGCACGATTGTGAGCCCACGCGTATGGGGCATCGCCCGACAAAAAGTGGAGTCCATTTTTGCAAATTGCCAGGGCACCCGCTGGATCATGGGCCAACGATCTCGAACCAATCCGTCGAGTTTATTGACGAGGGTCGTCAAGGTCTCGATTTCGTCCTCCGAGAAATCTCTTGCGAGGGCGGCATATTTTTCCCGCGCGATGGCAACCCGTGCGGCCTGGTCTTCCGGTAAGGGAGCGTCCACTTCGAGCCCAAGTTCGAAGCGGAAATTGTCGGCGGTCAGAGGTTCCAGAGGATTGTCCCATTGATCGTTGGCGATCGCCTCTGCGGTTTCCTTCGTGTTCAAGAATTGCAGGCGAAGGAGAGCAAGAGGGCTTTTGATCACGGTTTCCACCTGGGTCGGGTGGAGACCTTCCACGGCAAGGCGTTCCTCGTAAGGCCCGTCTCCCTGTAGGTTCGGGACATCGTTGGGAACCTTGGGATCATCCACCGCGTGAATCAGCGAGAGGCAATGACCCAGTTCATGAGCGACCACAAAGGCGCGCTCGGCAGGATTCTTCATCTTGTCCGGTGTGCCCAGATTGACAAAGCAGATATTCCCGCCTTGAAGCCCGCGTCCCAGCGGTTGGGTTTGCCCATCAACGCCAGAGACAAACAGTAATGTTGCGACGCGAGGATCGGTCGTAATCATCCCGTTTTTGATCCCTGAACTCACTATGGTGTTGAGGTTGATCTCCCCGCGCCGGGCCTTGCCATGATTCCACGGGATGGGATCGAGGTAGAGGAATTCCAAATCAGCTCTGGTGTAGACTTGGTCGGCCAATTTCTTGGGGAGAGCGTGGCGGGCCGGGTTGGTGCCGTCGTCATCACAGAGGATGATCGGGCGAACCAGGAGCACTCTGGAGCGATCGGCCGTGGCTTTGGCAAAACCGGCAACGATGGAAAGTTGGAAGATTGTGAAAAATAGGAATAGAAATCGCATAAGGGGAAGATGGGGGTTTTATGGAAAACAGGGAGCCAGTCAGGCACCTGGCTAGGGCTCCACCAAGGAGGATGCTCCCTCCGGGGTGATCAAGCAAGCCGATGATTCTTGGGATTCCAGTTTTTCGAGGTCACGAAATAAGCCGGGCGCGGTGACGGCGCGGACCTTGAAGCCAATGGCGCGGAGGTGATTGGCAGTCCAGGCGTTGCAGGTTCTGGGGAAGAAAAAGCGTGAGCAGGCACGGTAGAATCGGCTCGTTCCGTAACGTCCGGGCCCAAGAGACAGGAGCTGTCCCTTTTCATCACGGGCAAATTGGTCGGCAAGTCTGCGGACGAGAATTTGCCTTTGTTGGCCCGTGAGATAAAAGAGGTGGGCGGGAGCATAGGCGTAAGTGAGGTGAAGCGGGCGGCTGCTCGTGACAAGATGCATCACGCCGGGAGTGGGGTAGGCCAAAGCATGGAAGGCAAGGGGAAAGGTGACGGCCTCGCTGCGGTAGAAGCCCTCATCACCCCAGCCAAACTCAAGCCAATCTCCGGTCAGTTGTGTCGCAATCCCGGGAAGCTCGCTCTCCACAGCCTTACGAGGGAGGACGAGGCCGGTGTGATGCCCGTGCGAAAAAACGAGAAGGGGAGTGCGCTCATCGTCTTCCGAAATCGCAAACGGTGGATGCGGGGTGGGAAGAGGAACAGTCGAAATTGAGCACGAGGTGAGCAGAAGAGCGACCATCCCGAGAGCAAAGAGGTGAGGCATTCCGAAAGGTGAGAGAGAATCGACGGCTCTAAAAGCTAAAAAAACAGCATTAAGGGATACTTGCGATTCTGGAGAGGTGCGGCTTCACCAGAGCTTTCTAAAAAGAGAATCGCGGAGATCCCCGCTGCCGTTTAGGATTCCTTGCAATGAAACGACGTGGATTTCTAGGAACGGTCGGAGGTGGCACGGTGGCCGTGACTTCCCGGGTGAGTGGGCAGTCCGGTGATGCCGTCGTGGGTTTGGTGAACAGTCCTCTGGTGGTGATGGCACCGCGCGAGGACGGAGCGGAAATCGTTTGGGCGGTTACATCTTTGTGCAAAGCGTGGATCGAGGTGAAGGATGAGAAGGGTGCGATTGAAAAGGTGGCGATGGATTCCCATGGAATGGTGCCACAGGGAGATGAAGTGGTCCGGGTGCGACTTGAAGGTCTTAAGCCCGGAGCGCGTTACGAGGTGCGGGGGCATACCGAGTCGTCCGGGGGGAAGGGGACGGCCCTGACCGAGTGGAGGAGTTTTCGTACTTTGGATCCGGCAGCGAGCGAGAGCTCCTTTGTGGTCTGGAACGACACCCATCAGAACGAGGAGACGATCAAGCGCCTTCACGCCGCAACCCCGGAGGGCGATTTCCTTTTATGGAATGGCGACCTTTGCAATGACTGGCATCAGGAAGGGTGGCTGGTGCCGACCCTTCTCAATCCCGCCGGGCAGAACGTGAGCAAGAATCGCCCTTTGATGGTGGTTTGGGGAAATCACGATGTGCGCGGCAAGTGGGCCTATCGCATGCCCGAAATGATTGCGACGCCGAACGGGCGGCCATTTTACGCCTTTCGGAGTGGCCCGGTGGCGGTGGTCTGTCTCCACACTGGCGAGGACAAGCCTGACGATCACCCGAGCTTTGGCGGGCGGGTGGCGTTTGAGAAGCTGCGCGCCGAGCAAGCCAAATGGCTCAAGGAAGTGACCGCGCAGCCTGAGTTTCGTGATGCGCCTTATCGGGTTGTTTTTTGTCACATCCCGCTGCGGTGGAAGAAGGAACGAGTCCTTGCGCAGGGGGATTACGAGCGTGGCGCCTATGATTCCTACAGCAAGATGAGCCGGGATGAATGGCACGATGCCCTTGTGGAATGGAAAGCCCAGGTCGTTATTTCCGGGCACATGCACCAAACGGCTCACCTCCCGGGGACCAAGGACTTTCCCTACGCGCAACTTGTCGGCGGAGGGCCCAGGCCCAAGCAAGCGACATGGATCGAAGGCAAGGCCGATGAAAAGGCGCTCACGCTGACCATGAAGAATCTCGAGGGCAGGGAAGTCGAGCGGGTGGTATTTGCACCGCTTGGTTCCTGAAGGTGATTTGCCTTTGGAGTGTTTTGAGAAGGATGGGGGGAATCTGATTTCAGATCCCCGAAGCATTCGTTTCAGGCGGGAGAAGGAGATCTTTTGTGGGGGCGAAGGAAGGCGCTTGCTTCGGGGGCGAGCTTGGGGGATTTTTTGCGGTATGGAAAAGAGACGACTTGGGAAGAGCGGGATCGTGGTCAGCGAGATCTGCATGGGAACGATGACCTTTGGGACGCAGGCTGATAAGGCGGAGAGTTTTCGAATCATGGATGAGTCGGTCGAGGCGGGGATTGATTTTCTGGATACCGCGGAAGTCTACCCGGTGCCTCCATCGGCGGAATTGGCGGGCTTGACCGAGAAGTGGGTCGGCGAATGGCTGCAGGAGAAACCGAGGGAATCAGTGATCATCGCGACCAAAATAGCGGGGGCGGCGCATGGATGGTTTTGTCCGCCCATCAGGCATGGGAAGGCCGCCCTGGACCGGGTGCATTTGTGCAAAGCGTTGGAGGGAAGTTTGAGGAGACTGGGGACGGATTATGTCGATCTCTATCAAGTCCATTGGCCTGATCATGGTATGCGTACGGCGGATACCCTGGAAGTTTTGGATGAGTTTGTGAAGGAGGGGAAAGTTCGGGCGATCGGGCTGAGCAATGACAATCCCTATGGCGTGATGAAGAGTCTCTGGACGAGTGAGATGGAGGGGCTGACACGGGTTGATACGGTGCAAAACAATTTCTCGCTGAATAACCGGCGCGACGAACATGAACTGGCAGAGTGCCTGCGCCGTGAAGGAGTGAGTCTTCTACCCTATAGTCCTTTGGCGGGAGGAGTTTTGACCGGGAAATACAATGACGGAATTCCGGAAGGGGCTCGTTTTTCGGAGTATCTGACAAGCGGAGGAGAAAGGCAGAAGGCAATGGCGACTCGATTTGTCAATGAGGACACGATCGCCTCCACGAAGCGCTTTGCCGGGATTGCAAAGGAGCTGGGGCTGGATGTGACGACTTTGGCAATCGCGTGGAGCAAGCAGCATGATTATGTCGCCTCGACCATCGTGGGGGTGCGTTCGGTGGCCCAGATGGAGCCGGTTTTAAAAGCAGCGGGCTTGACGCTCGACGATGAGACCTTGGCGAAAATAGACGAGGTCAGCCGGGAGATCTTGTATCCGATGGGGTAGTCATTTTTTGGAAAGAGAATGGGAGTTCAAGCGGGGTGTCAGATCGGAAGAAAAGTTCTGAGTGGTGAAAAATAACGCTTGAAAAAAGTTGCGTGCAACGAAATGTTCATTCGGAATGAGCGTAACAGGTAGAAATGAGAAGCGGATACCGGGTCGCAAGCCGGAAGGGATGGCCGCTTGTCTGCTCCCCTATCAAGATGACGGAACGATTGCTGGCGAGGCCTTTCAGGATGCTGTGAGTCGGACTGAAGGGGCGGGTCTCAAGTGTGCTGTTAACATGGATACCGGGTATGCCAATTATCTGACAGAGACAGAAAGGAAGCAGGTCCTATCCTGGACTCGCGAAGTCCTGACGGAAGGTCAGCCCTTTGTCGGGGGAGTTTTTGTTGAGGGGATGGAAGGGGATCTGTTGGATCTTTATCGACGAGGAGCGGATGAGATCGCGGAATTTGGCGGGACTCCCATTATCCTGTCTCTTATACACATCTGACGCTGCCGACGATCTACTCTGTGTAGA
>CAJXVQ010000236.1 GCA_913060685.1 uncultured Verrucomicrobiales bacterium | reverse complement strand
CTACACAGAGTAGATCGTCGGCAGCGTCAGATGTGTATAAGAGACAGACCGTGGGAGACACCTATAACCTGGGCAACCTCGCGGAAGGGACCTTGATCGAACTCGACCTGCGCCTGCCCTCGACCAGCGGGTTGAACGGAGTTCTCGAACTGTTCGACTCTTCGGGCACTTTAAAAGCACAGAGCACGGCTGGAGATTCCCAACTTACCCTCCAGATTCAAACCGGCGAGGACGGGACCTACTATGCCAGACTAAGCGCGGATGGTGGTGGAAACATGATGGCGGAATACCTTCTGAATCTTTCGATCTCAGATGTGCAACCTCCGGTGATTGTCAGCACGACTCTCCCGACTGCTCCTTTCGGAGATCTCTTCGATTCATTTGCGCTCACTTTCAACAAGGACATGCTGGCGACCTCGGTTACCAATTCCTCGAACTACTCTCTGGTTTATGCCGGAGGAGATGATGCTTTCTCCACTCCCGACGATTCAGTTTATCTGCTGACTCCCGCGAACTACACCGGCGGGTTGAGTTTGAACATCGCGATTGCCAATGCGCCCCTCGCGCCTGGCTTCTATCGCTTCCGGGCCACCGGATTGATGGACACCTTTGGAAATACTCTGCCCGTGGATTACGAGCGCACCTTTGAAATTACCCAGGAAAGCGGCTTTCTGACGGAGTTGGAAAACAACGGAACCTCCGGAACTGCCACGATGATGACATTCAATGAGGACCTCAGCGGGCTTTTGACGGCCGCTGGTCGTGGTCGTCTGAGTTCCGGTCCCGACCGTGATTACTGGAGCTTCTCTGCTGAGGCCGGAGACCAACTGATCTTCGAAGTCGATTACCCCGGCCGCAATTCTTCGCAAGGTCTGCGCTGGTATCTCACCGACCCCTCGGGGGCGCTGGTGTTTGATCGTTACCTTCCCGGCAACGACCTCGAGATCAACGCTCCGGTCCCGCTTGCCGACACCGGGGTTTACACCTTCTTCGTCGATGATTGGTATGCCATTCGCAGTGAGTATCGTGTGCGGGTCACCTTGCTCCGTGGTCTGGACTACGAGAGTGAGGATAATGACAACCTGGTAGAGGCGGATCCTCTGACCTTTACGACCGAGAACGGCATTGAGTCAGCCGATATCGCCGGGATGCTTTCCCGAAATACCGAGCTGGATTACGTGAGTCTGGGAACCATAGCTTCCGGCAATACCGTCTTCCTCTCCGCCGAACAACCCGATGGATCACCTCTCGTTCCCATCGTCGGGATTTATAACTCAAGCGGTATTCTACAGAACGAGGTGAATGGCACCAATGGGGACGGGGCGGCCGAGGTGCAGATTTCGGCAACAGGCGACTATTATGCGCTTATTCGGGCCAACGTTCTCTCTGCTGGATTGATGTCACAATATCTCCTTGAGGTCCGCGTGCTGCCCACCACGGCGGTGAACTTCCCCAACCTTCAGGTTGTGAGTTTGGATGATATCGTGACTCCAGGCCTGGAAAGTGGTGACGCAATCACAGCGAATTTCCAGGTCAGAAATGTGGGGAACCTCGGGACGGGAGCGACAGCGTGGACCGACCGACTGGTGCTTTCTCTCAATGAAGTTTATGGCGATGCCGACGACATCCAACTGGCGCTCGTGGCAAGGTCCGGCGCGCTTGGATCGGGTGAAGATTACTCCGTCTCCCAAGAGGTCAATCTCCCACAAGGACTGGCGGGAAACTTTTACCTCTTCGCGGAAACCGATCGGGCGGATGATATTGATGAGATCCTGCAGGAAGGCGACAACGTAAGGCGGACGGCTTCCAGCTTCGCGGTGACTCTCAAGGCCTACCCTGATCTCGTCATCGAGGATCTCGTGATCGCGGGTCCGGACGGCTCTAACAACTACGACCTCAGCTGGAATCTTGCGAACCGCAACAGCGGCTCGGTTGGGGCTGGAGCTGAGGTGCGGCTACAGGTTGTGAACGTGACCACCGGGGTGAATGTCATCGACACGGTGGTGACCTCGACGGTGGGTCTTGCCCTCGATGAGAGCGAGGTCTTTTTAGATAGCCTCCAGCTCACATCACCCGGATATTATCTGGTGACGGTGACCGCTGATCCCAACGATCAAGTCTACGAATTCTCGACGGGCGGACACGCTCTGGCCGAGCAGAACCTCGTGACGGGCAATTTCCAGATCTTCGATTTCTTCGATATTACGGTGGCCGGCTCACCTGTCGAAGGTGGCAACGTGACCGGCGGCGGAAATTTCCGCGAAGGACTCCAAGTCACCGTGACTGCAGTCCCCGATACCTCTTCGTTGCCCTGGTCGTTCGTGAACTGGACCGAGGGTGGAGCTTTCGTGAGTTCCCAACTTGAGTATACCTTCACCGCAAGTCGTGACCGCAATTTGATCGCGGTCTTCGCGTTGCCTCAGTTCCAGATCACCGGGGCCGTCGTCCCAAGCGGAACCGGCAGCATTGCTGGGTTGGGGAATTATTCTCTCAATGCCGCCGCCAGTCTGACCGCCCAACCTGCGCCGGGTTATCTCTTCGACCGCTGGTCGGAAGGCGGCTCCGATCTCGGTCCAAATAACCCTTTGCAGTTTACCGTGAATTCCGCGCGTTCGGTGACGGCGACATTCATCGAGGCGAATCCCGAGCACGTCGTCAGCCTGGCGACCGACCCACCGGGATTGGCTGCCATCCCCGGAGGTGCCACCTACATGAACGGGGAGGTTCTGACTACCACCGCTCCCACGAGCATCGTGCAGGAAGATAAAGAATACCTTTTCAAACGGTTCCTCCTCAACGGTCAGCAACTCAATACGACGCCGGGACTTAACAAGACCTTCTCCACGCTTGATCCGGGAACGATGATCTACACCGCAGTCTACACGGAGCGGAGTCTGCGCCCCGTTCTGGTCTCCCGAAACACCAACTACGGCTCCCTGATTCCGGGTGCAAGTAATATCACTTTCACGATCGTCTTCGATCGCGATATGAACACTGCCACTCTTCCCGCCTTGGCGCTGAATTCCGGTAATGCCAGTGCGATTCCCGCCGTCCCTGACGGCAGCTGGAGCGGAAAGCGAACCTATACCAGCGGAGCGACCGACTTCTCCGGGGACAGCGCCGGAGCCTTCACTCTGGAAGTCACTCTCGCCACCGATACCAATGGCCGCGTGATGGATGCCGACACCAATTTTGGCTTCACCGTCGATGTCCTCCCGCCTCCCAATCCTGTCTTGACTCTTGGCGCCCTGACCTCCAGTTCCGCACAAGTGACGTGGGCGGGATACGTTGCTCCGGCCGATCTGGCGGGCTTCCGTTACTTCATCAACACGAGCAATTTCTCGGACCTGACCGGGCTGAGTCCGGTGAATGCGGCGGGAGCTTCGGCACGACAGTTCGTCTATCCCGGCCTTGTCCCGGATCAGGATTACTTCGTGGCCGTGGTCGCGGTCGATGCCGCTGGCAATACCAACTCGGCGGTCACGCCGCTGAGCTTCCGGCTCGATACAGAGTTGCCACCCGCCGTCGATCTTGTCCTGGATCGGCCGGGGATCAACTCCGCGCGCCTCGATTGGTCCGCCTTCAATCGTGACATCATCGGGCTGGCGGGCTTCAAGGTTTACGCGTCCGATACTCCCTTTATCACCGTCGATGGCCTGACCGCGATTGCGGAACTCGACGTTGAAATCACGGATTATCTTTTTGAAAATCTCGACCGCACAAAGGAGCGCTACCTCGCGGTAGTGGCCTACAATCGCAACGACGAACAGCGCGATGAAGTGACTCCCGTTGTCTGGCGCGATCCACTTTCGGGAACCCTGGCTGAGGACTTCACCGTGGGTGGAGCGGGAGAGATCATCCCGATCTATCAAAACCTGACTCTGGATGGCGGGGCGACTTTGAAAATTCAACCCGGCACGTCGCTGGCCTTTGCTTCGGGAACCTCCCTTACGGTTTTAGACGGTCTCCTCAATGCCTGCGGCACAGCGCTTGCCCCGGTGCACTTCACTTCGGCAGGGGAGTTTGCCGATCCTCCGACCGCTGCGCGCGGTGACTGGTCTGGTTTGATTCTCGAGGATAACGACCAGACTTCAGTCCTGCAGCACGTATGGGTGCGCTTTGGCAGCGGAGTCGAGGTCGGGGAGGGCACGCCCACCATCGATCACCTCTATCTCGTACAGAACGAATCCGCTGGCCTGCTGGTTCGCGACAGCGGTCAGGTGAATGCCACCGACTGCCTCCTGACCTTCAACGAGCGGGGCGCTCGCGTCACTGGAGACGGAAGCCTCACTTTGGGGGATTCCGTTCTTAAAAGTAACACCGAGGCCAATGCCACCCAGGAGGGTGGGGGTGTCCTGAGCGCCAATTCCTGCTTCTGGGGTGGCCCGGTCGCCACCGGTCTGGAGGGCACAGTGAGTGCCGCCTCGCCGCTCGCCAATGAGCCGGTTATCGGAGGAGCCTTGGCAGTAGCGGATGGTCTAACCGAAACCGGCAGCCAGGATGTCACCCTCTTCCTGATCTCCGCAAACGGGGTGGGCCTCCGCATGAGCGAGGACTCCGCTTTCGCTTCCACGATTTTTGAGGATCTCTTCGATGCCGATGATGATTATCGCTACAGCCCCTATGGTTTCGGCCTGCCATTCTCACTGAGTGAAGGCGGGGGACTGAAGACGGTTTTCGCCCAGTTGCGCTCGGAGACTGATGTCGTCAGTCCCACGCTTTCCACTTCGATCACGCTCGTGACCGAAGGTCCGGTCGTCAATGGTTTCAGTCTTGCGGAGGGACAAACAGTCAGCCGACCCTTGATCGTCACCGCTTCGGCCAGCGCCCCGCTCGGAATTGCCCGGATGGAGTTTGTCGTCGGGGGCGTCGTCAGAGCCTTCACCACGACAGGGTCACTCAATCTCGCCTGGGATCCGCGGAACCTTCCCTCGGGGATCACCCGGGCGGAGATTGTTGTGCGGGATCGTTCCGATTTAGTCGCCCGACGGTCGCTCAACATCATCCTGGCACCGGGGGCACCTCCCCAGCCGATCATCACCACGCCAGCGGCTGGAACTTTGACCAACTCGCCCACCATCGCGGTGAGCGGAACCGCCGAGCCAGGGGTCAGCCTCAATCTCTCGCGTAACAGCGAGGTCATCCTTACCAATCTCACCGCAACCCCGGCGGGCGTCTTCACTATTCCCGATGTGCCTTTGGACGAAGGTGAAAATGTCTTGATCGTGACGGCCTTCGACTCCCTGGGATCGAGTGCCTCTCTTCCCCGTACTGTGAGTTCGGACTCCGGTCCGCCGGAAGCTCCCCAGCTTTTGTCTGCCGAACGCGGGGCGGGAGGAACTTTGATCGAGTGGTTAAGTGAATCGGCAGAGGTTCCCAGCCACTATCGTCTCTTCTGGAATCCGACGTCCTTCGGTGATCCCGATCTTGCCAGCAACTCGACGGGCAATCTCACCAAGACGATTGACACGTATTCCCTCGGCGACGGCAACTGGTTTGTCGGAGTGGCGGCCTACGATGCCGCGGGCAATCGCAGCGCCCTTTCCAACCTGCTTCAAATCTCGGTTGATTTCTCCAAGCCCACCCTCATGGTGGCCTTTGACAGATCGATGCCTGTCGGACCGGGAATGCTCGCAGTGCAGGTCCAGTCCAGCGAGCCACTCGAAACCGTGCCCGGTGTGACCATTCGTTCGGCAGGGAGTTCCCTCCCGCTGGCCGTGGCGCTGACCCAGCAAACCGCCACGTTATTCACCGGGACTTATCAGGTGAATTCGCTCTCCAGTAACAGTGGAATTGCGAACGTCCGCGGTTCCGCGCGGGATCTGGCTGGCAATACCTTCGCCGGAACGCTTGGTGGAGAAAGCCTGATGTTTGACGTCACCAAGCCGAGCGTCGGCATCGTTTTGAGTTCACCTCCTCCGATCCAAACGACCTCGCCGAAGAATCTCGAAGTTTCAGTCACTTTGTCAGAACTCCTCGCTCCGGGGACCATGCCCGTCATGCAGTTCGAGCCGCCGGTGGGCGCCATCGTCAACGTTCCCCTGACTGGTGTCGGTTTGAATTGGAGCGGCCAACTCACCGTTAATGCCGCCATGGGCAGCGGTGAGGGCTTCTTCCGATTCACGGGAACCGATGCGGCTGGCAATGCCGGCACCGTCGTCAGCAATGGTGAAGTGGTCGAACTCTACAACTCGGCAACTCCAGATCCTCCGGGGCAGGTCACCGGGCTGAGAGGACAGATTCTCTCGGGTGGTCGAATCCAGATTCAATGGGCCGCCGCCCCGCGTGCGGAGACTTACAAGTTGTTCCGCGAGCCCGGGAGCGAAGGTGGGACTCCCACGCTTCTGGTCGAGGGGGATATCGAGGTCCTTTCCTACATCGATACTCCACCGGCCGATGGGGTGTATCGCTACGCCGTGGTGGGCAATCTGCGCGGTGCCGATGGTCCTGCTTCCGGGATTCTGGTGGCAGAGTCAGATCGTGTGCCTCCGCTTCCCGCCGAAGGTGTTTCCGCTCAACTTCTCGCTCGCGGGGTCGAGGTTTCCTTTGAAGCTCCCGCCACCGGCACTCCACCAGCAGGCTATCGGATCTATCGTGGTGCGACTTTAATCAGGACGCTGTCCGAGCCGGGAATGATTACCGATTATCCGCCGCGTGGCATACACGAATACCGTGTCGCCACATTCGATCAATATGGTAACGAAAACCCAAGTGCCCCTATCACGGTGGAGCTTCTGGTGAGTCCGGTGGACAACTTGCACCTACATGCTCGGGACGGAGATCCCTACTCCCTGGCTTGGGAGAGTAGCGACCCGACTGTGGTAGGCTTCAATGTTTACCGCGATGGGGTCGTGCAGAATGGCGCGCCGCTCGCGTTGGCCGCGTTTGTGGATCCCCTGAGCGCGAGCGGGCGATCCGTGATCTATGAAATCACTGCCGTGAATGCCGTCGGAGATGAAAGTCTACGTCGGGTGGTCACCGCCTACCCGATCAGTTTTGAAAGTGTCCTGAATCCATCGGATCTCGGTGCCGAGCAATCAAGCTTCGTGGGATACTTCGACAAGCTGCGTCTGACGTTCGCCAACCAAGCAGGTGCGGGCGTTCTTGATCTGACTTCGGTCACGATCAACCGCATGGTCACCGGAGAGGATGATCTGAGTCAGACGAATGGCTTCGAGCTCTTGATTGATCCTGGAGCGACGGGCAGCGGTGATGTGGTCATTCCTGCACCACTCACGTTAAACTCGATGCAGACCTTCCAGATCATCGCCGATGGCGGGGCCGATTTGGGAGGAAGCCGGGTCACCTACGAATTCAATTTCTCCAAGTCCACCGCTCTCTCGGTGGGAAGTGCCGCCAACCTGAACACCACCGACATTCCGATTGCCGGAGCCGAGACCTCGGTGGAGGTCGGCTTGCAAAACTTCGGTGGGGCGGATCTCGATATCGTTCTCGGTCGTGGGGGTGGTGCCCTCCCCGGCGACCTCGCGATCATCGTGCTGGATGCCAATGGAGAAGTGGTTTCGCGTCGTGACTTCAACGGCTTCGGAGCCTCTGGATTGATCACTCAAACCAATGGTGACCTCAACGTTCGCCTCAAACCGGGCGAAAGATACTCGCTCACGGTTCCCGGAGTCTTAATTCCGGAATACCTGGGGTCACTGGGAGAGGGAGCCACCCTGGCGCTGGAGATCAGTAATCTCTACTCAGGATTGGGGACCTCGATGCCCTTGTCCCAGACACCCATTTTGGGAGGGGAGATATTCACCGCTCTCATCGAGACACCCTACTACGCCGATCTGACAACCGATAAATCCGGATACGCCAACGATGAAGATGTCCTGATCACCGGTCAGGCCATCAACCGGGATACTGGATTGCCCGAGCCCAATGCTCCGCTCCGCATCGGATTTGGAGTAAGAGACTACGTCTTTTATCAGGAGGTTACCTCGAACATTGATGGAGATTACAACTTTACCTACCGACCTCCGGCGGGCTTCTCGGGAAGCATTAAACTGTGGGCCGCACACCCCGATATCGTCGACCAACTAAATCAGCGCAGCATCGAGTATCGCCGCTTCTATGTCGTTCCCGGCAGCGGTCAGATCGTCATGTCAAAGAGCGACACCCTCGACTTCGAACTCCACGTTACCAATCCCTCGGACCTTCCGATCAATGATGTGCAGCTCACTGTCCGATCCTTCATCACCGAAGGCATGGTGGAGACAGACATCGATACCATCGACTTTGAAATCCTCACTCCCGGCCCGATTGATTTGGATCCCCTTGAGGTCCGGGCCCTTAGCCTGCGGGTGACCGCTGACGAGGACGCGCCGGATGATGCCATCTCGACTTTGAGCTTCGTCTCCTCGGACGGAGCAAGTGCGAGTTTTGAGGCGGTTCTTGCTCTGCGCCCGGCGGTGCCTCTCCTAAGTTTCACTTCCCCGGCGATCGGTTATGTCGACATGTCGGTGAATAAAGGGGAGATTACCAGCAGCGAAGTTGTCCTCGAAAATAAGGGCCTCCGCGCCCTGACTGGTGTGGAACTCATTCCGCCCCAGAGCGTGGTCTGGATGGATGTCAATCTTCCCCGCGATGGTTCCGATCGGATCATCCTACCCGATATTCCCGTTGGCGAAACTTTACGCTTCACCGTGGTCTATGCTCCCTCCGAATCTGTTCCGCTGGGGCTGCACGATGACTTCTTGCTCGTCCGCGGAGTCGGTCTGCAGAGTGACTTTCGGGTCAACCTCTTCGCCCAGCTCACAAGTAGTGAGGTTGGAAGTACGAAGTTCTACGTCGATAACATTTTCGCGGAAGCCGTGCCCAATGCCAAGATTCGTCTGCGTAATCCCAACCTCCGACAGGATCTCGGGCCGTTCTATACTGATTCACTGGGAGAGGTACTCATTGATGGTCTCCAGGAAGGTCGCTGGTCCTACCAAATCACCGCATCCGGCCACACGGTGGCTACGGGGACCTTCGAAGTGATTCCCGCCCAAGTCGGCTTTGTCACCAAGAGGCTTTCGAAGTCTCTTGTTACGGTGGAATTTACCGTCACGCCGAAACCCTTCACCGATCGATATGACATCATCATCGAGCAGACTTTCGAGACAAACGTCCCGGTGCCGGTGCTTGTCATGGATCCACCCATGACCCAGCTCTACGATCTTCCTGATGTTGCGGAGGGCACCATCATGATCAATATAAAGAACGAGGGGCTAGCCTCGCTGTTCCAGGTCGTCGTGCGCGGACAAACCATGGCGTATGGCTCCTTTGTCCCAATGATCACCTATATTCCCGAGTTGCGTGCACAGGAATCGGTCGAGGTTCCCTTTAAGTGGACCTGGGATCTCAGGAGCCTTGTGGGAGAACGTGACCTTGGTGCCAGACCGAGTTTTAGCGGTAACATCGAGGATTTCCTGGCGAATAAGGAGAAGACGGATGCCTACGCTGCGAAGCTTTCGGATGCCCTGAGTTTCCCAAGCAGCGGGAATGCAGGTTTGGACTTCTGCGCCGGAACCTTCCTGAATCCTTTCCCGGATCCCAAGGGACTTGCCGCCCTAACTCAGGGACTGGCCTGTTGCCCTGATGGAGCGCCCCTTGCTGCGGGTGCCACCTCCCTCTTGGTCGGATACAGTCTTTTTAGTTTCGTTACTGGAATTCCCGCTGCTCTGGGGGGATTTGCAGCCTGTCTCTTCGGTAGCTTGTTTGGCTGTCTCTTATACACATCTCCGAGCCCA
>CAJXVQ010000235.1 GCA_913060685.1 uncultured Verrucomicrobiales bacterium | reverse complement strand
TCTACACAGAGTAGATCGTCGGCAGCGTCAGATGTGTATAAGAGACAGGATCAGAACGATCACTTCCGGGGTCGTCAATAATATCTATGGAGCGACGCAGAAAGGTGACTTCGACGCCGAAGACCGCAATGAAGCGAAAGAAGCCCTCGCCGATCTCGAGAAGGTCAAGGGCAAGCTCGACTCACGCTTGCAAGACTACAACGATGCGATGATGACCGTCGCCAAAACCTTCTCCGAAGGCCGCAATACCGACGAAAAAGACGAAGAATTTGCCAAGCGCCTCAAGAAGGAATGGGATGCCACCGGAGCCGAGCGCAAGAAGCTCATGGACAACCCTGCGATTCAGGAAGAGCTCAACAACTAGTAAGCCTGACCTCCAAAAGATTCAAAAGCCCGACTCTCCGGAGTCGGGCTTTTTCGTGTCCTCATTCCGAACTCTTTTGATCATCCAGACCGTGTTCGCCAAAGTCGAAATCAGGCAGGCCAAGCCTATTTTTCACAGCGCCTCAAAATCCGCCAGCCATTCATGTTGGCCACACTGAGCGCCCATTCCGAAGAACGAAGAACAATTACTCCATTTCCTGTCGCTTTTAACGGGAAAAAGGTTTCCCCTATTTCACTCTTCGATCGGTCTATGAAAATCCCTCTCCTCCTAACCTCCTTCATCCTTAGCGGGATCTTCGCCCAAGCCTACACTCTACCGGATTTTGAATCTAAAGTCTTTGATAATGACAAGCTTTCTATCAACAAGGTCCTCAAAGAATTCTCTCTCTTCTCGGGCCTCCTCTCAGTCGCCCGTGACTTTTCCCCGAAGGACAATGATATCGACCCCTTGCTCCGCACTCATGCCCTCGCCATTGCCGGACGCCTCTATCCTGATTCTGAGAACTTCAAGGATCTCCTGCAAGATCTGCCATATCGGGGCCGTGCCAAATCGAGAGACGATGTGACCAAAGAGGGGGTCTCCGATAAAATCTTCCGCGGCATTCACGGCCTCATGAAGGACGATGGTAATAAGGAGAACATCAAATGTGCTGCCTTTTGCATCGACATTGCACTCCGCCTCGATCCCGAGAGCCGCTTGAAGAACAAGCTCGAGGGCTACCAAATGGTTACCGGCAAACCCTACTGGAAACCCCTGGTGTCGGAGAGATCAGATTGGGTTGGTCCTATTCGTCCTATTAGATTCGACGAGCGCCGCGAGACCATCCCCGGAGGTAAGGCCGATAAATTTGCCGGGAAATTGAGCGAGATTTACGACCTCCACTTCAGCCCCCTCCCCAACGGTCGCCATGTTGGGGGCGCTTCCACCGTGAGTGCTGTCGCTCTCAAAGAGAAGGGCATCGACGGAATCGAATTCCACATTGACCAAGAGGTCGGCGACATGACCGGCTACACCCTCGAGCAAGTCGCGATGCTCATCTATCTCCGCCACAATAAAGATGGCAGCATGCCTACCGGCTATCGGATTTCAATCACCTTCGAAGACAAGGAAACTCGTCTCAACAGCCCCTACTGCGGACCGGCCATGGCCATCCTCCTCGACTCCCTCTTCACCGGCCGTGCCCTCGATCATAAGTTCGCCTGTACCGGAGGGATCACTAAAACCGGCAGAGTCACCGGAGGCCGCGGTGTCGCCAGTAAGATCCATGGAGCCATCAACAAAGGCTGCAACCTTGTTGGCGTTCCTCATGCCAACATCAAAGGAGTCTCCGACATCCTGGCACTAAATGGCATTCAACAGCTCATCGACATTCAGGTTTTCAGCTTCGAGAACCTCGATCAAGCGATCGAGATTGCCAGCCTGAAAAAAGCGCCAATCGTCCAGTCCGCCATCGATGACTTCAACGAAGTTGCCAAGCTCCTCAACGAGATTAAGACCGAGGATAAGCAAGTGGAGAAACTCAAAACGCCCTTCGTGATCAACCGACTTAAGGACCTTGTCAAAAAAATGCCCAACCATCAATCAGCCAAAATCCTTTTGAGTGTGGCCCAGGGTGAGAAAAAGAAAATTCTCTCACTCGGTGAATCCTTTCACCAGATCAACACCATCATATCGGGGGTTGCCAGAAACATTTATGGAGCTGCCAACAAAAAAGGTGACATTGATGCCGAAGCCGGCAAGGAAGCAAAAGAAGCCCTCGCAGATCTCGAGAAGGTCAATGACAAGCTCGATTCACGCTTGCATGACTACAACAAAGCAACAATGACCGTCGTCAAGACCTTCTCCGAAGGCCGCAATACCGACGAAAAAGACGAAGAATTTGCCACGCGCCTCAAGAAGGAATGGGAGGCAGCCGGAGCGGAGCACACGAAGCTCATGGACAACCCTGCGATTCAGGAAGAGCTCAACAACTAGAACTTCCAGGTCAAAAGACTTCAAAAGCCCGACTCTCCGGAGTCGGGCTTTTTTCGTACCAATCCCGCAGATTTCCTCCCGGGTTGGTTCGTATCTTAACTCAATTTCCAAACGCACCCGCTTACTCCTTCCCGCCTGGAAAGACAACCTTCAAGCCCTCTTCTCCCCAGAGTTTTGTCATATCCGCTTCCACGTCCGCCCACGGGCGTTTTTGAAAAATCATCGCCGTCGCGGTTTCCGCCATTTCGTCACGCTTTTTAATCAACTCCGCCTTCTTTCGGTCAAATTCTTCCTGATTGGCGGCTTTGATCGACTTGGGCCAATTCTTTTGGAAATCGTGAGCATACCGCAAACCCTGCTTCAGTCCGCTCGCCTTCCCGCCATCTTCCATGAAGATGAGGTAAGCCATCAAGAGCACACTCTGACCGAGAAAGCGCTGACGCGCCTCTTGATCGGGCTCACCGCCGATCGTCTTCTCGATCAGCTCGGGAATCTTCGGCATCACGACTTCCTTTTTGAAGATCGCCTTCTGTCCCGAACGGCCCTTTCCAAGGAGAAGATCTTTGGTCTCGCTGAGCACTTCGCTGTAATCAAGTTTACCTTTTTCATAAATCCCCATATTCAGGAGATTGGGCAGGCCTTCCTTAAACCAGTCTCCGAAATTGCGATCATAAATCTCGGGGATCATGCAGCGACTCACGTGCAAAATCATCTGGCTGGCCAGGAGGCTCGTTCCGGAATCCCCACCCCGCCCGGCCGAGCTCAGACCAAAAAGTTCCAGGCAGACATTCAACTGGCCGGTGTTCGGGTTAAAGGTACTCCGACTCTCCTCCGGGCCGCCGGCTTTGACCCAATCATCTTTTTCACCTGTGGTATGAATTTCGTACTTTCCCTCCACCGGGGTAAACCGATTGGCCAAACCAAAGGGCAGAGCTTCACAATAAATAAACGTCAGCTCACAAGCCTCCAACATCGCTTCAACCGCTTTTGAACTCACCCGGCCATCGGCAATGATCCGGAAGTTGGACGATGAGAATTGCACCAGGTCGCCCTTCTTCTCCTCCATCACTTCGAGCGGGGCTTTCAAGACGGCCTCCCTGGGAACCGGCTTATCCCAGGCGGGATCTGCCGCTGCCGCCGGAAGCACCGCCGTCCCCTCGTCGGCCTCTTCTTTCTTCTCCATGTCACCGTCATCCTTGGCGGGGGCGTCGGTATCCATCTCGATCAGGAAGGCCAAATCGGCCCGGCTGAGATTTTTGATTGGGACCGCGACTTCCTTTCCGTTCTTCAATTTCAGAAGAACCGCATCAGCGCTTTGTGAAATAAATTCCGCCTCAATCTTGCGGCCTTTCACATCCGTCCACGTCCGCGCCCCTGCTGGAAGCAAGAACGCCAGACCCAAAACACCTGAGAGAAAAAACGTTTTCATGTTGGCACCCTCATCCTTGATCACCGGATTTTCAATCCCGCAATGAGATATTTGCGGGTTGCGAGAACCTACGCGAGTTTGTAGTGACCCGCCCACTCTTTCCGGGGTGCCGGACCAGCGAGTAAGGCATTCGCCTTTTCGTTCCCGATGAATTTCTTCGTCTTTGGATCAAACTGAAGATCACAATTCAAATACTCGGCAATCACCCCAATCGTGAGGACTTGCGTGAGAGCACCTCCGACACTGAAAGGCGACTCGGTTTTACCATTCTTCATGCAAGCTTGCACGAAGCTCTCCATGTGGTCGAACCCAGGGCCTTTGGTATCGAGTGCAGCTTTCAGATCGTCGCGCTTTTTGGAAGTGATCAACTTGGATGGGCTCCCGTGGGAATTACGATGGACGAGGTAGTCTTCCTCCTTGCGATGGAGGAGAGTTCCGGCACCGCCGAGCTTGGCGGCTTTTTTACCGCCAAGGTATTTCTCATCGACGGTGGAGGAGAAATCACCGCCGGCTTTCCAGACGAGATGAACGGGCGGTTTTTTGTCGCCACGGCCGGGGAAGTCGAACTCAATGTGGGAACTAAGGGGAAAGCTGACCTGATTGTAATCGGCAAGCGCTTTGGGAGAGATTTTGGTGGGAAAGCCGAGCTCGAGATAATGGTGGACAAAGTCGATGATGTGGCACCCCCAGTCGCCGAACATTCCTCCGCCGTAGAGGTGGAAACCACGCCAATCGAAAGGGTGGAAAAGGCTGTTAAAGTCTTTCACCTCCTGAGGTCCGCACCAGAGATCCCAGTTCTTGAGCGACTCGGGAATCGGCTGGGCTTTGGGAAAACCCTTGATGCGTTTTTTGGCATCCATGAACCAAAGCCCGGCGCTCTTCCAGGCTTCAATTTTCACGACGTCATCGACTGCTCCGGCAGCCAGCAGGCGCTTAAATTGTTCCGAGCCACCCGAGGTATGGCCCTGGTTTCCCATCTGGGTGACGACGCCGAATTTCTTCTCACCACGGATCAGGATTTCCGCTTCTTCAAAGGTGTGGGTCAGAGGCTTTTCAACGTAGACGTGCTTGCCGAGAGACATGGCCTGGATGGCGGCGACAAAGTGGGTGTGGTCGGGAGTGGCGACGGAGACGGCGTCAATGTCATCACCCATCTTGTCAAACATTTCGCGGAAATCGTGGAAGCGTTTGGCCTCGGGATGGGCCTTGAGCATTTTGGAGGCGCGGCTGTGATCGACATCACACAGAGCAACCGGGGTGGCATGACCTTTGTTGCATAGCCCGGAAATTACGGAAGCTCCCCTTCCCCCTGCCCCGATGCAGCCGAGATTGAGGCGTTGGCTGGGAGGACGCTTCGGGTTGTTCTGAGCACGGGCGCTGGTGAGGTAGGCGGGGATGAAAGTGAAGCCGAGAGCTGAGGACTTCTTGAGAAAATCCCGGCGATTGGGTGATGACGAAGGTTTCATAGTTCCGACGAGCTTGCAGAACAGGGAGGGATGTGGGAATGACGAAATCGGAGAAAAGATGCTTTCTGCTGCAATTGGATCTCCCTGATGGTGACGCTCTTTATGGAGCGAGGTACTGGTTCGTGGCGGTGAAAGTGCGGTTACCTCCGGCTCCGGGGAAGCTGACAATGATCTCGTACGATTGCCCGGAAGTGAGACCGGAACTTGAAACCTCAAAGTTGGCGACGACTGAGAATCGATCAGGGTCACCGTTTTCATCGACACGGGCGGCTGAGGTGGTGACACCTCCCACCGTAATATCGCCGGTGTCATAGCTTGCGGCAACTCCTCCGATGGTGATGCCATTGGGCCTCACGATGTTGTTGTTTGAGGGGTTAATGAGCGGCGGGCTATTCGCCGGAAGATCGATTGGGACGGCGGCGGCTGGTTCGGAGACATCGAGAACGAGTGATTGATCCTTGGCGACGAGAGCGAGATAGGCCGCCTCATGATCATCGCCAGCGTTCGGTGGGGTGGCGAGGGTGGAGTCTTCGACACCGTTGTCGCCGAGAAGATACATTTGGTAGACGGGAATGTCGGAGGGGTCGCTGACATCCTGGGTGGAGATGAGCTTATAGTTCGGCCAGTCGTCCATGATCAGGGAGCGTCCGTCGTTTGCATTTTGGCCAAAGACTTCGGAAATGATACAACGGTCGGCGGTATCGGTGCCGTTGAAGATGGGGGCAAGCGAATGGGAGTGCAGGTCGAGACCCGCTGGAATTTCCGTTCCGGTCAGGTCGAGGACGGTGGAGAAGAGATCGACAACATGGACGAGTTTGTCAGTGGTTCCGGTCTGGAGAATGTCGGGACCGTGGGCGAAGAAGGGCACGTGAATGCCACCTTCGTTGAGTGAACCTTTGGCATTGGCGATCCCCCCGGCGGGAGCTTGATCGACCTGTCCCGGAGTACCGTTGTCTCCGATGACAATGATGTTTGTTTTGGTGAGATCAACGGAAGTGAGGAGTCTGCCGATTTCGGTATCAAGTGCCTCGAGCATGCGGATGTAGAGATCTTTGTTGGCAGCGCCGGCGGTGGAATATCCGCCGGTGGGGGCGAGGTCTGCGGGAGGATCCTGGAAAGGAGTGTGGGGAGCATTGAAGCCCATCCAGACGACCCAGGGATCAGAGCCTTGGGCGGTGATGAAGGAGGTGGCTTCATCAACCTGAACGCTGGTGGCGTAGGTTGAGGAGTAGGTGCCGGGAACGAGGTCGACGATGGCGGTGCCATTATCTGTGAGGATGCTGTTCTCGATTTTGACGCGGGTCCAAGCGTCGTAGTCGGGAACGCCGCCGGTGAGGGTTCCGGTGAAGTTCGGCCAACCGCCGGTGTCGAGGGCGCCGGTGGCTCCTGATCCAAGGTGCCATTTCCCGAAGGAGGCCAGTCCGTAGGCGGGGGAGTTTTCGGAAATGAGTTCGGGGAAGGTTGACTCGGATGCAGGCAGGGTGGAGTTGGCCTGCGGGTTTCCGACAGTGTGTTGGTAAGGCTGACGGCCGGTGAGGAGGGTGGCCCGGGTGGGTGAGCAAATGGGTTGGGCGTAGCCACGGGTGAAGAGAAGGCCGTTGTCGGCAAGGTTCTTCAGGACCGGCATATTGGCGAGTTGGATTCCGGCACCGGGGCTGTTGTAAAGTTCGGAGGCGTCGATGCCCCAGTCATCGAGAATCAGGAGGAGGACGTTGTTGGGGCCGGAGACGGTGTAGGTTTCCACGGAATCGATAACGCCGTTTACCGTTGCAAAGTAGCTTCCGATCGCGAGCGAGGAATCATCAAAGCAGACCTCGGCAAGACCGGTCTCGGGATCGTAGGACAAGACCGTGGCGGGAACTCCCCCAACCGTAACCGAGGTGATGGTGGCAGGAGGAAGGTCGGCGGTGGCAAGGTTGAAGAGAAAGGTGACACCGGGGGTGAAGGAAAAATTTTCAATTCCGTTGAGATCAAACGGAGCGAGGCTGTTCAGCTTGGTCCGAAAGAATTTTTGGGAATCGGAAGTGGGATCACTCGTGATCAAGAGCTTCTCCAATGTCGGTGCAGCGTTGTTGGCGGCGCGACTCCAGGAACCAGCCTCGAGAGTTGTCGATGAATCGATGGTGTATTGGCCGCCTTCAATGGCAGACCAAACGAGGGTGACCTCGTCCGAATCCGTGGTGGAAATGCTCTCGATTTGTGTCTCTTTCTTGGGACCTCCTTCGAAATGAATCGTAGCCTGGGCGGGGACCGTGACGGGCGAATTTCCAGAGGGAGTGCCGAAGTAGTAGCGGGCAATATTGTAGGGATAAACCGGAATACCATTGGATTCGATGTTGGAGAAATAGGCCCAGGTTCCGCCGGGAAATTCAGGAGTGACACCGAAGCGGACGTTGTATTCGTTGAGGTCAAAGTCGATTCCGAGAGTCAGACCGAGATCCCCTTTGTAGGCGTAATCTTCGAGGTAGTGACCGATGGGAATGGCAGGAGAGACCGCAGGGCCGTGGACGTTCGCGGCGAGGGCGGTGGAGCCTCCCTCATTACGAACAACCCATTGCGGATGGGTTGAGCGACCGGTGGCTTCAAGATTGGTGGAGCCATTACTGCCGTCGCGCTTTTGGTAGCCGGAAATCATGCGGCGCACCGGAGAAGATGCGTCATCGGGATCCGCATATCCATAGGGGCCGTAGAGAGGAAGACTGTCGCGGAACCAACCGATGATGGGTGAGTGCTGGTTGGTGGAATTTTCGGTGTAGGTGTTGTTGATTGGATTGTAGTCGACAGAATCGCCCAGAAGATGCCGGAGAGCCGGAGCATTGGCGTGGTAGTGGTGATTGGAACCCGCCTGGTGAGCGAAGGCATTGTCGAAAGTGTCACCTTCGTTGATGTAGGCGTCGCGATTCCAGACGTCATCTCCATTCACTCCGGCGGCCGCTCCGGGTCCGTCGTCGACGCCTTCAGAGGTGTCGTAGGAAAAGGCATCGCGGGAGTCGAAGAGGGCGATACCATCGACCATGTAGCCGATGGTGCCGCCACCCGTTCGCGTCTTATTCGTGGGGATGACGGGCGTGCGGGGAAACTGATAGATTTCAGCGCGATTGGCAGGATAGTTTGGGAAGAGGTTTCCGTTTCCGCCATACCAGGGCCCCATGATATGGTAGCCGAGATTCGAGGTTCGAATGTAGACGTCGGTCTCGGTATGGGAAATCTCAGTGATGCCCGCATAGACGGGATCGGCCTGGGTCCCCTGCCCCCGGCTCCAGGTCGTGACGGGCGCTTGATTGGCGAGAGCTTCGTTATCGGGATAAATGCGGGCGTAGCGACCCGTGAGGTCGGTGAACCAGGAAGAAATCAAAGGCGTAGCCTGGAGGGTGATGCTGGTGAGGAAGAGGAAAATGAAAAATCTCATGGTGTGCGTAGGTGTTGACAGGAGAAACCCGACAACGACCCAAGAGTTGCAAGTTAGTGAAACAATTCGAAGGAGGGATCCCGCCAGCAGAGATCGAAGGTGACACCCGACAGACAACTTGCGCTCATCTCCACGAGAGAGCATTCTCGACTCATTCCATGAGCAAGCTCCTTTCCATCCTCCTCCTGATCTTCACGGTCGTCCCTTTCGCACGCGGCGGGGAACAGAAGCCCAACATCATCTATCTCATGCTCGACGAATGGGGATACTTTGAGTCCGGACACATGGGACATCCCGATCTCCTCACTCCTACGATTGATCGCGTGGCCAGCGAAGGGATGCGATTTACGAACGCCTACGCCGGAGCACCGGTTTGCGGGCCAACCCGCTGTGTCCTACTCACCGGGCTCCACTCCGGTCATACCTCGATGCGCAGCAACGGTGGCTCCAGCCCCATCCGGGAAGACGAAATCACCGTGGCAAAGATGCTCAAATCAAAGGGCTATGCCACCGGAGGATTTGGGAAGTGGGGCATTGGCGGTCGCGGCACCAGCGGGGTCCCCGAGAAGCATGGCTTCGATGATTTCTTCGGCTACTATGACCAGGTCCACGCTCATACCTTTTATCCGCAATACCTCATTCGAAACAGCAAGGAGGTCCCGCTCGAAGGAAATGAAGGAACGAGTTTCTACGAAGGGAAAACACACGCCCAAAATGAGATCTTCAAGGAGTCCCTGGGCTTCATCAAAAAAAATCACGAGAGCCCCTTCTTCTGCTACCTCCCCTGGACTCCTCCCCACGGCCTCTGGGGCATCGATGAGAACGATCCCTCGTGGCAACTCTTCAAAGACAAACCCTGGAAAGCCGGACAACGAACTGACCGCGACGCCCGGGTCTATGCCGCTTTCATGCACATGGTGGACCGCCAACTTGGCGAAATCATGGCCCTCCTCAAAGAACTCAACATTGATGACAACACAATCCTGTTTGTGTGCGGCGACAACGGCGGACAGGACTACTTCAAATCGCCCGAAAAACCACACGGATTCTTTGGACCTGTCTCTTATACACATCTCCGAGCCCAC
>CAJXVQ010000234.1 GCA_913060685.1 uncultured Verrucomicrobiales bacterium | reverse complement strand
GCGCGGTTCCCCTTCCACATGGGGCGGCTCTCCGTTCTGCCCCATGCTGGTATTATGGAGGCCTTTGGCCAAGTTGGCAATGCGCCACTGTCACAGATCGAACCTTAACCGAGTGCCATTCCCTCTACCCCAGTGCCGCTCTCGTTCGCGCCACCAGATCGGTATCCTTCTTCCCCGATCCTTGGAGCCAAAAGACACTCGCCGCCAAAAAGCGGTCGCGCATGACGGGCGAAATGCTGTGATAATCTTCCAAGACGGCCGAGCTAAACTTGTAGTCGTGCGAACCGGTACCCTTGAGATAAATCAAACGCTGTGCCTCATCGATGAAGGGCTTCGGATCCTTGGCCGCTTTCAAGTAAGCGAATGCTTTCCTCGCAGCAACCGTCTTGTCCCCGCTCACTTCAGCAAAGATTTCCTCGACTGATGGAACTCCCTCAACGGGTTCAAATTGATCAATTGCCATTCCCTCCTTCACTCCGCCCCGATCTCGAAACATCGTCAGAAAGGCGGCATTCTGAAGGAGCAGAAAGCGACGGGTTTCGTCATTGAAAGTCTCCTTGTGAGCGTAGTGCATCGCATTGGTCGTGGTGCTGGCGTGCAGCGAAACAATCCCCGGCCGGCGCATCAACATCTCAGCCGCGTGCTGAAACAAGGCATCCCAAATCGACTGTGGCGAGATCCCTTGGTTGAGAAGCTCCACCACCTTCTGACTGGCCTCCTTCCACGTGCCACCTCGCAAGACCGCAAGCATTGCCGATGTTGCCTCCTTCTTTACTTTGCCTTGCTGCCAACCGACGCGAATGGTCTTGAGGTGCTCTTCGTTAAATCTCCCCGGAAGATCGGCCTCGAAGCTATTGTCAGCCGGATTCTTAGCACCGTGCTGCAAGAGTGCATATCCGAGCGATCGCAGAACCGGTTCGCTGTGCCGCCAGCCGATCGCCTGAAGAGTCCGCCAGCTATTCGCGACGTAGATCGCCTTATGCCCGATATCGCGAAAATCCCGCGCTCCGTATCGGGCAAAGAGATCAAAGACCTCCTGCGCGCCCACCGTCCGCGCGAGTCCGGCCGTCGCAGCATCGACCTTGGCCTCATCCCACTGGTCCATCCCTTCGGCAAACATCTGACGCGCCTTCTCCGCGGAAGGAACATCGCTTTCTTTCACCGGCGGCATCGTCCAGTTCCCTTCTTTGACATCCTGGGCCTGGGATGATTTGAACTGATCAAGCGCCCAAAAGATCGGCAACCAACGATCCGAATCCGGCGAATTCAAACTCGCGAGATGGGCCGAGTTCACCACGAGGACCGCATGAAATTTAAAGCCCACCGGCCGTGGTTGAATGTTCCGCACCCCGGCCAGCATGAGAGCACTGAGGACTTCCCGATAAGTCGTTCCTTTCCTAATCCGTGCTCCCACTTCCTCCAACACCCGCTGCCGCGGAGTCTCTTCCAGCAACCGGATCAAAGGTTCAATCTCCGGACTGAACTGCACCTGATCGTGATCTAGCTTGGCCTCCTCCGCCCGCACCATCGGCATCTTCGACAAGAAACCAAATGCCCCGGCAGCCGCTCCGGTTTGTAAAAGATGACGACGGGATGGATGACTTTTCATTCAAAAACCTTAGCGCAAATCAGGAAGCAAGTCGCGCCTGAACTCGACGCTCTGCTCAAGCGATAAAATTTGGTGCAAGGGAACCTCAGTTTCCCGAACGAATCGGCACGTCGCAAAACGTCAATGCCGCGATGCCATTCGCCCCCCTGAGCACGCGTTTTTGACTCCATGACATCTCTTGCAAGTAGGTGATCTTTTGAGCCACCGAAACCTTCTCTAATTTGAGCGTCACCACCCTACCCGACACCGATCCAGAGGCAACCAACTCCTTGACCCCATCGAGGTAGAATTCCTTGATTAGCGCATCGTCCCAGACCACCGCTTGGTCGAATTCGAGCGCAATTTCGTTCTTCGCATCGCTGGTGAAATAGGCCTTTTTGAGATTGGGAGCCGTAAGCGGAGCCGTAACTTTCTTACCATAGAAATCCCGCTCGATCAGAGGTTGCACCAAATCGGCAAACTTCGCCCAGCCTGCCAAAGGATAATGGCATCCCCCGGGTGGCTCGATCCCCAGGGTCGAGATAATGTCCATGTTTGAGTAGAGGCGGGGAAGCGTCCGCTGCACTTCGCGCAACATGTCGCCATTGCCGCCGCCCATGCTGCAGGCATTTGGGAAAATCTGATAGATATAATAGCGCTCCACGTTCGGGAAGTCGCGCTTCCAGGCCGCTGACATCTCGACGAAATATCGCTCATACGACTCCCAACCGTATCCCCCGTCGGGACCGGCCGCCCCTTGATCGTTCTCGCCCTGGTGCCACAGGATGGCACGAATGCCGTGAGTCAACTTCGCCTCTCGCACCCTCCACAACATACGGCCATAGATCGTAGACAGATCGGTCGGATTCCCTTCGTCACGCTGATGCTGGTCAATCCGTGTCCCACCAGCCGCGCCATTGATCATAAAGATGGGAACCTTCTGACTCGCAACCAACCGCTTCGCGAGTTCCATCCCCCACCAACCCAATTCGGCCTTGTGTTCCTGACCCGCCTTCCAAACTGGTTTACACCACAGGTTTTGCGATTCCCCTTCACGATAAAATTTCGGACGAGCGTAACTGCGAACCCAATCGTGCGTGACACGGGGAGACTCTTCCCTCGTGTCGGTTGCCAGAGCATTGGATTGGCCATCGATGAGATAAGCATCGCCGCAGACAATGTCCTGCGCGGTATGCCGCAAGGTTTCGGTCCCGTCCGTCACGGTCCCAAACTCGATACGGTATTTGATCAGACCCGCTTTGAGCTTTGCAGAGAGCGCATACGAGCGATCCGAAGCGGGCTTCGCGGTCACCGTCTTTACGAGCTTCCCGTCGGCATAGATCTTTAGAAAAACCTCTTCGGCACCGTTCGAGAGCTTCCCCCTGCAAGGCAGTGTTCCCTCACCCGTTTTATCGCGGGCGTAAAACTGACCGTCTTGTGGCATTTCGTCATCACTGAGCCCGCGCGTAATCCACGGATCGCTTTCCGGTTCGGTGACTTCGATATCAACGGACTGTGTGATAGGTTCACCACCATTTTCCAGTGTCGCCGTCACCGTCATCACTCCGCCATTCTGAGCGCGCGTGAGCATGAGCTTCTTCGGCTCGATATTTTGAATGACCGCGATCGATGCGACGTCCCAAGTCGTCTCGACATCTCCCGCACCACTTGACTCCATCGCAGCACGATTCGTGATCTGCGGCACAATCTCGATGGGCGCCCGTCCGTCCCAAGTGGCGGGTGCATGCAAGGTAAACTCCGGATCCGGCACTGCCTCTTCAATGACAACCGGGATATCCTTCGTCTTTACGCCATCCGGATACACCGCTTTGAAACGCACAATCATTGAAGTCGTTCCCGTGATCCGCCCCGCATCGAACTCGAACTCAAACCGGTCCACCGCCGCAATCGTCTCCGCCCCATCACGGACGACCGACCAATAAATTTTCTCCGCTCCACCAGCCTGCGCCTTGAATGTCACCCTCTTCCCCTCCGCAACCCTGGCCTTCCCCGGTGTCACCTCAAAAGCATCGCCCGGCTGGGCCAGCGGCCCAACGAGAGTCTGTCGCGGCTTTTGGTTCTCATACTCCAGACGCACCCAGTCTGCGGAACGAGCCACACTGGAAATCCGCACCTCGTCGATCTCTCCGATGAAATCAAAATTATGATACCATCCGCCGATCCACATTCTCGCGGGCCTCTCAATCGACAGCGGTGAGTGCCTGGGGCTTCCCTCACCCCGCTTCTCCCCGTTAATATACAAGATTGCCTGCCCGTCCTCGTAGGTGTGGACAGCGTGAATCCAGCCCTTTGCCCGGTCGGGAATATCCGCCCTCACATTGCCATTGGAAAAATAACAATCCATCCTGATCTGCGGAGGGCTTTGGTAATTCATCGTCACTTTTCCCTGCTTCTTCTCGTTCCCCCAGGCCACGATCCGTCCGTTTGAGGTTTCCGATCGAAACCAAGCCTGGGTGCTGTGAGAAGTGCCACCCGCTGGAAGGGTCCGGATATCCACCCCGCAGAAAACGCCCTTCTTTCCCGGGAAATGACGGGCTTTACCAACCATCCCCGCGACCGGCTCGGTGCCCTTGTCCTCGGATTGCAGCGCGCCGACTTCATCACGGACCTCGTCGCCCAAATGCCATACCCCCAGATAGCCGTTCGATGCATTAAACACCGCCGCACCATCCGACTCGCTGGCAGCATCCGCCTTACCCCAATGAAGCTCAAGTTCCTGCCTCGCATTCCCCTGGATCGCCGGAACTCTGACCCAGATACTCGCCGTACCTCGAGCCGCATCCCAGTGCTCGATTTGATAAGCCAGAGCCTTGCCGGCAACAGAAAACCGCATGTCCTCACCGCCCGGCTTCGCTTGGCCAAAATCAAAGAAGTCCTTGTCCAGCCGCACGAGCAGAGGGAAATCCTCGACCGTCGTCCCGGCAGGAAGATCCACGCCTTCCGGCGTGGTCAGAATCGTAATCGAACCAGTGTATCGCCAACCCGGCATTCCCTCCGCGGAGGCAAGCAAAGAAAGGAGCATTGAAAAAGCGACTGAAAGAGCGGAGAGGGAAAGTCTCGCCCGAATCGGGATTGAGGGAGGAAAGATGGGCGCGTGGATCATATCATGACACGAATCGTGTTCTGCTTCACTAACCTGTCGTCCCCGACCCTGCCAAGGAAACTCTCAATTCAGTCGCCGTTCGAAAGTCAGTCATAGAATGATCCGCGATAACCCTATGACTCGACCTATACTCCGAATTCGCCCGTTCTTTGCCATAGCTAGCGTGTCTATCTCCCTCTCAGCTGCGGGCTTGCAGGCCGCGCCGCCAAAGAAGCTCCATCCTCGCCGACCAATCGAACATGGAGGGCCGCGGACGGATTGAGGGCGAGGCAACCAAGAAGCTCTGCGCAAAATAATCCCATACGGCAATTTCTTCAGACAGAGCCTTACGGCGCAAATCCCTGGCTTCCATTCAAAGCAGGCAATGACAAGGAAGAACCCGCTCCACTCAGCAAGGCCAACAGGTATTTCGCAACACGCCTCCCCGATCCACGTAAGAAGAACACTCAAAATGAACAAACGATCTCTTCTCACCCTCTTCCTGCTCCCTCTCATGGGCTTTCTCCCGGCCGCTGCCGAAGAAAAGAAACCCCACGTTGTCCTCGTGGTAGGCACACTCCACTACTCTCCGGAACTCACGATGCCGCTCTTCGCGAAGGAGCTCGAGAAATTTGGCTTTCGCACCACCGTCGTGATGGGTGAAGGAAACCCTGAAAAGAAAACTGAAAACGTGCTCCCGGGAATCGAAGTCCTTGCCGAGGCCGACCTTGCGATCTTCTTCACGCGCTTCCTCAAGTTGCCCGACGCAGAGTGGCAGCCCATCGAGGACTATCTCAAATCAGGCAAACCCGTCATCGGTCTCCGCACCGCGGGACACGCCTTCAAATACCCCAAAGGTCATCCGCGCTTCGAATGGAACGATGGCTTCGGACGTCGCGTCTTCGGATCTCCCTACGTTGTCCATCAAAGCAGTGCGACCAAAATCAAGGTCGTCCCCGAAAACCTCACCCACCCCATCATGACTCATGTCACCAAGGGCGAATGGACCTCACCGGGCACCTTGTATTTGACCCACCTTGAAAAGGGCACCATTCCACTCGTCTCCGGCAGCGGCACCGGCCGGGAACGCCTTCTCAAGAAAAGCTTCGGGGAAGTCCAGGTGAAGAAATTCGAAATCGCTCCCGTGGCCTGGACCTGGGAAAATGAATGGAAAGGAAAGTCCTTCTACACCTCCTTCGGCCACCCCGGCGATTTTGCCGAAGAATCATTCAATCGAATGCTCGTCAACGCGGTGCACTGGGGCCTCGGGCGGCCCGTTCCCGCAGCGGATGCCAAGATCTCCACCTGGAAGGTCGAGCGCGCTGACAAAAAACCAAAACGATGAAAGTCCATCTCCTCCCTCTCGTCCTCTTCGCGCTGCTCACCCCCTGGGCCCGTGCCGAGTCCCCCATTCGTGCGGGCGACCGAATCGCAATCGTGGGCAATACCTTCGCGGATCAACTACGCATCCATGGTTACCTCGAAACGCTCTTGCGACAGCGCTCCGATCTCTCGGTCCGCAATCTCGGCTGGGCCGGCGACATGCTCGCGGTCCGTGATCGTCCCACCGGATTCCCCACCGAAGAAGCCACGCTCACCGGACACAAAACCGACGTCATCATCGCCTGCTTTGGCATGGGAGAATCCTTCGACGGCGAAGCCGGACTCCAAGAATTCAGCTCGGACCTCAAGGCCTTCATCGCCACGCACTCGGGCAAAACATACAATGGCAGGTCTCCGGTGAGGCTCATCCTCGTATCCCCCATCGCCCAGGAAGATCTTGGCAAGCTCACCCCCGCTCTTAAGAGACGCAACGCAGATCTCAAAGCCTACACCGAAGCCATGCGTGAAGTGGCGGTGGCCGCAAAGCTGCCCTTCGTCAATCTCTACGAACCGAGCCAATACCTCATGGCGGAACAAGCAGGCCCCAATCTCACCGCAAACGGGGTCACACTGAACCAGTTCGGCTACTGGGCTGTGAGCCACGAATTCTACAAACAACTGACCCTTGAAGTCCCACAGTCCTGGTCTCTCAGTCTCGATGCTGAAGCTCGCACCGGAACCGCCAAAGGAGTGATCCTTTCCAGGATCACGGCCGACAAGAACATCCTCAATTTCTCCGTCACCGAGCAATCGTCTCCCTCGCTCCCTTCTCCCAGCGATTCGGAATTGCCCCCTCAACTCGCCGCGCAACGCGACACCCTCACTGTCATCAAGCTCGTCCCCGGCAATTACACACTCACCGTTGATGGCGTGAAAGTCATCACCGCCAAGCACGACCAATGGGCCAACGGAGTCGCCATCGACTCCTCTCCCGCTCATCGCGAAGCCGAAGCGCTCCGCGCGGCCATCAACGACAAAAACCTTCAATTCACCTACAGTTGGAAAGCGCTCAATCAGGTCCATATCGTCGGAGAACGAAAGACCTCGCCGAGCGGACGGAACCTTCCCGAAGAAGTCGTGGCATTCGATCAACTCGCCAAAGAACGGGAAGAAAAACTCTCCCGAAAAATCGCTTCACCCCGGAAACGCAAGTGGCAACTCGCACCCTCCAAATAGCTTTCACCATGAAATTTCATTCTCTCTTCATCGCTTCGGCGCTGACTCTTGTCTCTATCGCCAACGGACAGGACGTAAAAGGCATCAAGGCCCGGAACCTCCAGGGAGCGGACCTTGCCTTGATGAATAATCACGACCCGGCGGCAGAGCTGGAGAACTTCAATCTCCTCCCCGGCTACGAAGTCAATCTCTTCGCCGCCGATCCCATGCTGGCCAACCCGGTCCACATGCACTGGGATTCGAAAGGCCGCCTTTGGGTCGCCTGTTCCTGGTCCTATCCCCAGCTCAAGCCGGGCGATGTTGCCAACGACAAGATCATCATTCTCGAAGACACCGATAACGACGGCACCGCCGACAAGTCGACGGTCTTTGCCGAAGGACTCTACCTCCCCACCGGAATCGAGCTCGCCAACGGCGGGTGCTACGTCGGTCAATCACCGGACGTCTTCTTCCTCAAAGACACCGACGGCGACGACATTGCCGACGTCAAGCAACTCGCGCTCACCGGATTTGGAATCGAGGACAGCCACCACTCGATCAGCGCCTGGCGTCGTGGCCCGGGTGGCTGGATCTACTTTCAAGAAGGCATTTTTCTCCATACCCAAATCGAGACTCAGTACGGCGTCGTACGAAATTTCAATGGCGGAGTTTACCAATTCAATCCCCGCACCCAGGAACTCCGAATGTTCTGCACCGGCACCGGTGGCAACCCCTGGGGCCACGTCTTCGACCGCTGGGGGCAGTCCTTCATGGTGAATAACCCCCGCATCATGCATCTCTCCCCCGCCTCCGGAAATAGCGGCGAGGCGGTCTCCGTTCCTCCCTTGATCAGCACCGAAAAGCAATGCGGCGGAGATCTCGCAACCGGCAGCCATATCGGAGACGATCTTCGCGGACAGTTGCTCACCGGAAGATTCAAAAGCCGCAGCGTCGTCCGCTACGAGTTCATCGAAAAAGGAGCCGGCTTCAGCGCCAAAGTCCTCTCACCCCTCATCACTTCGAAGCACCCGAACTTCCGTCCCGTCGATGTCAAAACAGGACCCGACGGCGCGATCTACGTTGCCGATTGGTATAACTCCATCATCAACCACGCCCAACACGATTTCCGCGATCCCCGCCGCGATCACGATCACGGCCGCATCTGGCGAATCACTCGCAAAGGAAGCCCGCTCACCGAGAAACCAAAGCTCGAAGGTGCGTCCATCGAGGTCCTCATTGATCACCTCAAAAGCCCCGAGACGTGGACCCGCCATCAAGCCCGCAAAGACCTCAGTGAACGAGATCCCGACAAGGTCCTCGCCGCCCTCGAGACCTGGGTCGCCGAACTCAGCCCGGATCTTCCCGACAACGATCACCACCTCGTCGAAGCAATGTGGGCGTGTCAAAATGTCGAACGCATCAGCGAGAAAATCATCACCCGTGTCATCAATGCCAAAGACGGCCACGCCCGATCGGCCGCGGCACGCATACTCCGCTATTGGCATCAAGACCTCGGTGATCCCATTGCCATGATCGCCAAACTGGCGGGCGATGACTTCCCGCGCACCCGCATGGAAGCCGTTCTCTCGGCAGGCTTTATTCCCAAGGCCGAAGCCTACCCTGCCGCCCTGCACGCCACCGATCATCCAAGCGACCCTCAGATCGACAAGGCGCTCACCCAAACCACCAAGGCGCTTGCCCGCCACTTCCGCCCCGCCATGGAAAAAGGTGAACTAACCTTCGCCAAAGCCTCTCACAAAACCTACGCCGAACAAGGTGCCGGAATCGGATTTAAGGAACGCTTGAATGACTTTCTCAAGAACCCCTCACCTGATCCCAAAGAAATCGCAGCGGTCAAAGACCATCTCCTCACCAAAGGAACCTCGAATGAAATCGGCGCGCTGATCAATGCCTTGGGCGGAAGAAGCGGAATCAAATCGGTGGCCGCAACCAAAGCCGTTTTGGAAGTGCTAAAAAGCAAAGCGGGGTCCGTGAAATCAAAAGGAATCAGTCGGCGACTCCCGCGCATGGGCAAGCTGCTCAAACACCCCGACGAAGAAATCGTGCAGCTCGCTGCCGAAGCTCTTGGTGCCTGGAAAGTGGTGCAAGTCGCCCCGCAGCTTGTCACCTTATTGACGGACGAAACACAAAGCACCGGAGTCCGGCAATCAGCCGCAGTGGGCCTCGCGAGTCTGGGAAGCACCAAGTATCAAGAAACACTCTCAGCCTTAACCGCCACAAGCCACGATTTCGCCACCCGCTACGCTGCCCTTCAGGGACTGGTGCTCGCTGATCTGGATCAGGGAATCGACGCGATGGCTCTTCTCTTTTCCGAAGACCCCGGAGAAGTCGATCCCATCCCCGCCCTGCAAGCGGTCTTGAAAAATCGCAGAGGCCCCAAGCCGCTTGCGATCAAATTAGAGACTGCCAAGCTGCATCCAATTGTCATCGCGAAGGTGAACGAATTCCATCGCACCACCGGACAAGTTCCCAAGATCCTCCAGCCCCTTTTCACGCTCTCCATCCTGTCTCTTATACACATCTCCGAGCCCACG
>CAJXVQ010000233.1 GCA_913060685.1 uncultured Verrucomicrobiales bacterium | reverse complement strand
CGAGATCAGCCTCGGTCTCGTGGGCTCGGAGATGTGTATAAGAGACAGCCTGAGTGTTGGTCTCGTCGTACCACGCGATGCCGGACCGATAATTGTGCAGCGCCTCGTGGCCTTTCCAGGTTTGATTGAAGCCATTTCGGAATTCAGCCTGGACGATGGCAGAATTTCGGTTGGGGTCGCGCCGGGCGCCGCTGATATGCCACTTCCCGACGTAGCCATTGCGGTATCCCAGTTCGGAAGTGACCTCAGCAAAGCGTGAACCGTTGGACGCCAGAGGAATGTCGTTTTTGAGCACTCCGGTGGTTCGCGGAAACTGCCCGCTCATCAGCATGCCACGAAAGGGCGTGCAGATCGGAGTCTGCGAAATCATGTTCTGAACCACCGTCCCCTGGGCCGCGAGCTGCATCATCCGGGGCGTCTTGATCAGCGGATGGTTTTTCTCCCACGTCCGGTTCTGCTGTTGATCGCTAAAAACAAACAAGACATTGGGAGGGGTCGCAGGAGGAGTGCCGTCTTCCGAATGAAGCACCACGGGTCCGACGGTGGCCGCCGCCGCTCCCCCACTGAGGATTCGCAAGGCTTCGCGGCGACTTAAGTGAGATCGTGACGATTTTTTCATGGTGAGTTTTTGCTTGGACTGAGTGTTGCTTCCGTGGGCGGTGTCATCGAGGTGCCGGAATTCTGTGACTTTATTGAGCGGGCGCATCATTATGATCTTTCTCCGCCATCAAGTCCATGATCAGGGTGGGCGATCTCTCTTCCAGCCACAGTCGCGCCATAACCTGCATCACTGGATTGATATGGTTGAAGAATCGCTTGTAGGCCGGACACAGGTAATTGAGACCGGCTTCGCCATCAGGAGTTTTCGCAAAGCGGTGTTTCGGGCACTCGCCGTTGCAGGCGAAGAGCACCTCGCAGCTTCGGCAGTAGGCTGGAAGCTTGTCACGCTTGTCGTTGCCGAATTGGCGCTGCGCGGGTGAGTTGGCAAGATCACGAATCGGATGCTCCAGAATGTTGCCGAGCTTATACTCGGGGTAGACGTAGTGGTCGCAGGAATAGAGATCGCCATTGTGCTCCATCGCCATCGCCCCGCCACATTTCTCACTGAAGACACACATCCCTCCTTCGACCCCGGCCCATTTGCCAAGCGATTCGTCGAAAAGACCGATCGAGATCGTTCCCACATCTTTGCGGACCCATTCATCAAAGATCGTGACCAGAAACTCACCGAAATCGGCGGGATTGACACTCCACTCGGTGACGGGCGAGTCCTGCTCCCGGTCATCCGGAGGGGCGGCGAGATCAAGCCCAAGATCCCGTGCCTTGGTGTCTGCCCTGCGCTCGACGAGTGGGATGAACTGGATGAATCCGGAACCGATCCCTTTCAAGAAGGAATAAACCTCCAAGGGCTTCCTGGCATTGTCGCGGTTGACCACGGTCAGAATATTGAATCGCACGCCGTGTTTCCTGAGCAGGTCGATCCCAGCCATCACCTTGTTAAAGGTCGGGCCACCCCGTTTGTCGACTCGATAGGCATCGTGCAGTTCACGCGGGCCATCGACGCTGACCCCGACGAGGAAGTCGTTTTCAGAGAAAAAAGCGGCCCACTCGTCGTCGATCAGAGTCGCATTGGTCTGCAAGGTATTGCCGACGCGACGCGTGCCAGCTTGCGCGCGCTGCAAGCGGACCACCTTGCGGAAATAGTCCACTCCGAGCAGCAGCGGCTCACCGCCCTGCCATGCGAAGGTGACTTCAGCTCCGGGTTGGGAGGCCAGGTAGTCTCGGATGTAGGCTTCGAGCACCTGATCGGACATCTGGTAGCGCTCGTTCTTTGGGAACAGGTTCTCTTTTTCGAGATAGAAGCAGTAGGAACAGTCCAAGTTACAGATCGGGCCGATCGGCTTGGTCATGACATGAAAGCCCCGGGCAGGATTTAAGTCAGGTTTGGTCATAACTTGGGCTACTGGAAATTGTTTTTTTCAGGGGCTGGCTGATGGAGCCCCGGCGGCCGGGGACTGAAGCTAACGAAGCCTGACACGCACTCCCCTCGCCACCATAAAATTCGCATTCCAATATGCGGAAAACGCGTTCCCTTTTACGGAAATTTCGGCCGAAACGCCTCTGCAACCGCCTCATTTTCCTGCTCCCGAGACAACCCCAAATCTCAAAGCAAGGTCGCCATCTCGCGCTCCCCGTAATAATCCGAAAGAGGACCCGACTAAGCCTCGCACGAATGCCGGACCTGCCAATCGTCACTCAAATTGAGGGAGACCGCGGCGGGTGTTTTCACGATCCGGGGACGACGGTTTTCTTGAAGCGTTCGATAGCCTGCCGCATGGATGCGGTGATCTGAGGATTTTCGGTGGCAATGTTGGTGGTTTCCTTGAGGTCCTTCGCGAGATCGAAGAGCTGAAGGTCGTCTCCCTTGATGATCATCTTCCAGTTCTTGCGGCGCATTGCGGTCCCAAGTTTGGGCTCGTAGCCGAAGAAGATGTCGCGGTCGGGGAAGGATTTCTGGCTCAGGAAGTGATCCTTGGCACTGGCACCATCGAGATTGTCCGGATTGCCGTCGGAGATCCCGGCGAGTTCGGTGAAGGTTGGGAAGAGATCGAAGCCGACGAGAAGCGCATCGGACTGCGAGCCGGCCTTGATTTTTCCTGGCCACCACGCCACGGCCGGGACCCGGTGCCCACCCTCATACTGGCTGAACTTGCGACCACGCAGTCGCCCCTCGACCGGGCTCATGGTGACGTCGCCGTTGTCCGACCAGAAGAAGACGAGGGTGTTGTCGGCCAGTCCCGATTCGCGGACCGTGTCGATGACCTTGCCAATGCTGGCGTCCAGATCCTTCACCATCTCCATGTAACGGGGGCGATTTTCATCGTTGGTGCGGTTCTGATTCCAACCCTCCTTGCGATTCTCCGGCGTGTCGGTGCTGGTTTGGTAAGGATTGTGCGGAGTCTGGTGGGCGACGTAGAGGAAGAAGGGCTGATCTTTGTGGCGCTTGATGAAGTCGACGCTTTTCTCGGTGATGATGTCCGTCGAGTAGCCCTTGACCTCCTGCCGCTTGAGACCATTGCGCCAGCTTCCGTGCCGGTGGTAGTCCCCCGCCCCATTGAGGAGGCCGACAAACTCGTCGAAGCCGTGGTGGATGGGGTTGAATTTGTCGGGGTAGCCGCAGTGCCACTTGCCGAAGAGAGCGGTTGCGTAGCCCTTTTTCTTGAAGACCTGACCGAGGGTGGGCGTGGATGCGGGAATCCCCTGATCCGGCTCCCGGTCGCCGACGATGACGTCGACGATGCCGACGCGTTGCTGGTAGCGACCGGTGAGAAAGGCGGCGCGGGTCGGGCTGCACACCGAAGAGTTGGCATGGAAGTCGGTAAAGGTCATTCCTTCCCTGGCCATGCGCTCGATCCGGGGCGTCTCGACCCAACCGTCGTAGAGCTTCAGGTCGCGGCAACCGAGGTCGTCCGCCAGGATGACAATGATGTTTGGCGGCTGGGCGGTAGATCCAAGGACGGACACGAATAAGGCGAGAAATACAAGGCGAAGAGTCTTCATGGGATCGAGCCTCAAAGCTAACCGGGTGCGTCGCGGATGGAACAGAAATTTCCAGTTCGCGCTCAAGTCTGACAGATTAATGATGATGTTTTAACACCTCACTTCTTTGACACCACCTGTTCGATCACCCCGCGAAGTTGTGGCCAATCGTTAAGCTCCACCGCAGCGCTCTTGCCTTTGATCATTCCAGGCTGCGTGAGCTTGGGTGCGAGAGCCTTACTCGGAACGGTGTAGACGAAGGGAATATCCTCGTCGTCCTGCCAGAGGCTGAACCGGGTTTTAAAGCAGTTGGCCAGAACCGACATCTCCGGGCCGAAGTTAGCGCCCTCGTCATCCGCCACCATCGACTCGCCCGTGAGGAATAGGATTCCGCTGAGGGCCGTTGGAGTAAAGCAGTGCACATACACGTTGTATTCGAAGGTTGCGGTGGAATCACCGACTTGTGGTTTCGGCGAGGGATACTGTCCCCACGAACCGCCATCCGGCACCGCCTTGGTCTGCATCATGGCAGGGATATCCTCACCCCAGTAGCTCTTCCAATCTGCGATGTAGCGCCGCACATTCGCGAGGTAATAGGGATTGTCGAAATACTGGCTACCCACCGTCTTGTAGTCCTCCATCAGACTCGGAGCATCCTTTAGAAAACCCGGGGCGATCCAGTTCTTGAGCGGAATATTTTTCTTGGCCTTCAGGAAAATGATACCGACCGGACGCTCCGTCTTGGCGGAAATACTGTTGCCAATCGCGGCAGCGAGCCCGGAAGCATCCTTCCAATAAGAGGCGAGGCGGTTGCCCCATTTGCCATCCGCCCCCATGACTCTCGGGGTCCGCGAAGTGCAAATACTAAAGCGGCTGGGAGCATCTCTTCCGTCACGGTTCGATTGATTCTCAATCATGCGCACAATCTGCCCGGACGGCTTGACCTGCGGCACCTTGAACTTGTCAACCGGTGCGACGACACACCAGACATCGCCGAAGACGATGCCCGTAACGATCCGTTCGTGCACCATCTCACCGTCGATCGTAAAATTCACCTTCAGGGTATGAGCTTTAGGGCCGGCCTTCATTGGCGGCAGCGTGACTTTCCACTCCGCCATTTCCGGCGTCACCTCGATCGTCTTCTTGAGGTCACCGAATTCGAAATGCACCTTGCAATCACCCTTTTCCGGCGTGCTCTGCCATTCGCCATGTTGATGAGTGGAGCCCCAAATGGTGACCGGCTTGTCGGCCTGAAAGACCGCATCATTACGAAACTGCACGCTCAACAACGGCATCTTGCGGTATTCATAAATGTTTCCGACGGTGGCGGGATCGATGACTTCACCAGCGACCTTCAACGTCTCGTCCGGCCAGGTCTTACTCGTAACCATTTTGTGGTTGAAGTAGATGAACGGAGTCATCGGCAGCAGCGCCTTATTGTAGAGGTTGGGCTGGAATCCAACTTCGCCGGTGCCGTAGGAAATACCGCGCGGGTTGCGGACCGCGGGCGAGGTGATCACCACCTTGTCGCCGTCGATCTTCATGCGGGCCGGATGCCAGACGCGGTCCTCCCCGGCCAGGAAGAAGAGCTTCACCTGATCGTCCCCGTTCGGGATCATTTTAGGGTTGGCATATCCGGTCGAATCTTCGTGGTTCCCGATCCCATTGTAGGCAGTTTCGGCAACAATCAAGCCGCCCTTGGCATGGTCGAATTCGAGGATCAACTTGTCACCCTTGACGGTATAAGATTCGAACATCGGACCATCGGTGACGACCTTCCTGCCATATTGATTTTTGAGCGCGTGCAGGGCCAGTCGCTGACCGGGAACAGCCTTGCATGAATAGTGAATCGCTCCACTAATATCGATTTGCGAGGCCATGCCGGTGTGGGGAATGTCGCGGGCCAGCCAGGTGCCGAGTCGCATTTCGGCGCCCGGGCTGATGCTGGGCTTGTTGATCTCCTTGCCAACGTGCTTCATTCCGGCGCTATAAAATTGGTGGAAGTATACCGGCAGCTCCGGCTTGTCCCAGACGATGCGCCAACCACGAACCAAGCTGTGCAGATTGTTGTAGTATGGCAGGCCGTCGTTCATGTTGGCATAGCCTTGATTCCAAATCGCGCCGCGAATCGCGTAGGGCACGACCGGGTTCATCCGTCCATTGTAGAGCCAGTTCGCATCGCGGTTGGACTTTAGGTTACCGGGAATCCCGGCACTGATCTCCTTTGCCTCCTCCCCCTTCCTGATCGCGGATTCGCTCGCTTTAATCTGGTCTTCCAGAGACTTGTAAAACGCACCCCAGGCGGCCTTGTGCTCCGGTGTCGTCGGATCAGTAATGAGACACTGCTGGTGGATCGCCTTACTGTAATCATCCTTCGCAGTGGCGAACCCCTCACGCGGCACCCAGGCTTGGATCGCGGTCTGACTGAAGGAGCAATTGAGAATACCGATCGGCACATTTACTTCCTTATAGAGCTTGTGGGCGAAGGCAAAGGCGATGGCGCTGTAGTCATTGTAGTTGCCATATTTCCAGGCTCCGGTTGCCTTTTCGATCGGGTGCAACTGGGAGGTCACCGAACTGACCTGGAACTCCCGGATCGGAGCCACCTTGCCCTCATTCTCCGCCGTGAATTCCTTCGCCAGCGTAGCACATTTGCTCTTCGCCACCATCCACTGCATGTTGGATTGGCCTGAAGCCATCCACACTTCGCCGACGAGGAGATCTGTAAGAGTTTCCTTCCTTCCGCCGTCCTCTCTGATGACGAGTTCGGCCGGCTTAAAACTGGCCTTGAGATCCTTCATTTCAACCATCCATTTCCCATCCTTACCTGCGGTGGCTGAACTTTTCTGCCCCGCAAATTCGACGGTGACCTTCGTCCCCGGCTTGCTCCAGCCCCAGACCGGCACAGCCATCCCCCGTTGGAGAACAGCGTGATCACGGAACGGGGCCCCGAGTTCGATTGCAAGTTCGCGCGGAGCCTCAGGCTCAGCGACCGGTGCCGCGGCACGGGCTGACAAAGAAGAGAAGATCAGGACGATCGCCGCAGCGACTCCGGTGATGATGTGTTTCATGGTTTGCTCTTGAGATGAATTTGGGACCAGTCCGTGGGCTCGGAAGCCTTTCCGCCGATCACTGTTTTGATCATACTGAACCCAAGTCCCGCCCTTTCAACGAAATCTCACGGTGACCTCCCCCTCATTGGACAGGACCCGGTGCCTGAAAGCGTGGGTTGGCACCGCTGCGATGCGCCCGTATAAGAAAGGTGTCTACCACCGTTCCCAGTAGCGCAAGCTGCTTGACTTCGGCTGTGGGACGCCCGGTGACATGGGTGTGCCTATTTTCGACACTCCGTTCCGTGCACTTGAGCTCACTGTGCCTCTCAAAGTGAAAGCCACCTGCCGTAAGCTGACAGGAGTTGGCCACCCTAACAAGAACGTCGTCGAATACGAATTTTTCGGGACCAATTACACTACAGAAAAAATGATCAGGAGCTCCTCTGGGACGAGGCCATGATGAGGTTCACCCATCTTTCCGAAGCCAACAAGTTTCTTCGCCGAAGCTATCGTCAGGGCTTCTGGGTCGAGAACCTCTGATCAAGTAAATCACCCCCCTCCTCCGCTCCGGTCCAAGGGCGGCTTCAAGGCCCTCCCGCCAAAGCAAACTCCTGCTAGTGTTCGATCTGATCGAGAGATTTCATCGTCGGCGCAGGTTCTGCAAGAGGGTCAAGAGGACCTTGGGCTTGGAGAATTCCGGTGAGGGCTACGAGGAAGAGGAGGATGGATTTCATGTTAAAAGAGGATCGAAAGATTACCTTTAAGGTGATGGGAAGTTGCCCGTCCGGGAGCTACCATTCATCAGGAAAGTCGTGAACCGGGAGAAGGCAACGACCGCGTTTGAGGCGGAGATGTCGTAGTTGGTGTTAGAAGAAGCAGTGCAGCTCGTCACACTCCCTGTGCTGGCATAAATCCCGTCACTCCCGTTATCAGTGGCGGTGGAACTCGTAATGCTGCCACTAAAGGCTGAAATGCCACTGCCGTCGTTTTGTCGAGCGGTGGAATTGGTGACGGTGCCGTAGTTGGCAGAGATGCCGTTGCCGTCGTTGCCAGTTACCGTGGAATTGATCACGCTGCCATTGTCCGCCCAGATGCCGGCGCCAACGTTGTGATTAGCGGTTGAGTTGGACACGCTGCCATTGACCGCCGAGATGCCGTCGCCAACGTTGTAATTAGCGGTAGAGTTGGAGACGCTTCCCTGAAGCGCTGCGATGCCCACGCTGCCGTTTGAATGCGCGGTGGAGTTCGTCACGCTACCCCTTTCGGCCGAAATGCCGTAGTCACCATTTGCGCGAACGGTGGAGTTGGACACCGTTCCCAAAGGCGCAAAGATGCCTGATTTGCCGTTTTTAGAGGCAGTGGAGTTGTTGACAGTGCCATGTAAAGCTAAGATGCCTGATCTGCCGTTATTCCTGCTCCGGACGTTGTCCACTGTGGCATGGGCGAATGAACCAAGGCCAGAGCTTCGTGCACCATTGAGTGAGAGATCCTTGAAGCTCGCGTGTGTGGAATCGTTACGAATCCCATACTCAAAACCTCCGGCAGCGATAGTCCAGGTGAGCGGGCTATCGTTAAATGTGACAATGGTGTTTCCTTTAATGACGCCGTTCCTAACGGTGATGCCTAGAGTATCTGACCCAGAAACGATCCCACTCCCGGTCACCGATGCCTTTGAAGATAGAGTGAAGCCCATTAAATCTACAGTGACGTTCGAAACAGTGATCGTGATGGCATCCCCTTCGTCTTCAGTGAAGACGAGATTCCCGGTGAAGTAGTAGGAGCCGGACTTTGAGATGACGCAGGGGAGGCTGGAGATCGGGGTGCGTGGCTCGATTTGATCGAGAGACTTCATCGTCGGTGCAGGGCCGGCGGGGGGAGTGAGGGGCCCCTGCGCGTGGAGAATGCCGCTGAGAGCAGTGAGGAGGAGGAGGGTGGTTTTCATTGAGTTTTCTGAAGGTTGAGTTTTTGAGCTTCCTCTCCGTGCCGCTTCATTTCCTGCATGGGATGGCGCATGAGGCGGTGGTTCTTTGGAAGGGTGTAAGTCCTGGCATCGAGAGCGGGGTTCGCTTGATCATTGGGTTTGGCCGGAGTGATCGCGGTGACTTCAAAGATCGTTTTTTCTCGTCCGCCTTCTTTCAGCGTAATGAGGAGGGGGAAGATTTTTTGCTGACGGCAGAGGGTCCCGATTTGCTCTTGGAGGCGATAGGCAGGGAAAGGCTCGGGACAGAAGGCGAACCATTGATGAAAAGCGGGAAGATCAGTGGCGCCCCAGATCTCCAGGGTTTCGCCCAGACCTTCGACCGTGATGCGGGTGGACTTGTGACCAAGGATCTCTTTCTGATCCTCCGTAACGGTGACTTTGGGAGGCTTGGGAGCTTTAGGAGCAGGACGGTCGGGCCTTTCCGTGATCTTGGGCCAATCTTCAATCTTACCGACCACAGTGTAGGAATGATTGTGGTGCTGAATCTGAGTGAAGGACTCGGTCGTGAGGTCGATGAGACTGCTGGCGCGCTTGAAGCCCTCGCCGGGTTGGCGGATGAGCATCATGTTCCCGTTGGTCAGGAATTCGAGTTTGCCGTTTCCTCCGTGGGTGCTGTCATCCGCGAGAATGCGCCCCGCGAAGGGTGTCTCTGCATGGAGAAGAGAAGTGAAAAGAAGGCTGATAAAAAAATTCATGCGATAGGATCAAAGTTGAAGTGGTATGGCTGGCACTGTTCCTTTTTTCATTTGAGATTTTTCTGGAGCGATTTGTCCAGCTGATGAAATTTCTCGGGCACGATGAAGAGATTTTCATTGGTGTCGGCGATGGTCTTGGCGGTGTAGGAAGTGACCTCCCAGCGTAAGAGTTCCGGGCTTTGTTCGTTGGATGAATCTTGGTCACCGGGTTCAGGCTCATCCCGGAGAACGAGAAGGAGCGGAAAGAGCCCTCGACTGCGAAGGAGGGCAGCGAGTTTATCAGGCCATTCGCTGTGCTGAGTACCGAAGGGATGGGGGCCTTGATGGCGCAGGCGATGGAAGGGAAAGAGTGCTTTATCTTCGGTGAGCCAGAGGGTGAGCTGTCCTTCGCGAGAGAGTTTGAGGGTGTGTTTTTGGCAGGAGAATCCGTGAATTTTCTTCGTTTCCGCAGTGGTTTGCAGAGTGAAGGATGCGGGATTGTTGCCGAGGAAGTCAGGAAGCTGTCTCTTATACACATCTGACGCTGCCGAC
>CAJXVQ010000232.1 GCA_913060685.1 uncultured Verrucomicrobiales bacterium | reverse complement strand
CTACACAGAGTAGATCGTCGGCAGCGTCAGATGTGTATAAGAGACAGGACATGGAGTCCCCGTTTTAAAGCGATCGACTTCAAACCCAAGCTCCTTAAGCGAGTCGGAAACCGTTGAGCTGGCGTCCCCCATCCTCCCGCCTTTCTCATTCTTCAACCCAACATGCATCAAGCCCCGCATGAACGTTCCAGCTGAGAGAATCACAGATTTGGCCCGAATCTCCATCTGAAGCGAAGTTTGCACTCCCTTGACTTCGTCATTCTCGACCAAGATCGTGGCTACATTCCCTTGGTGAAGATCGAGCCCTGGCATTCCTTCGATAATTCGTTTGATGCGAAACTGGTAAGCTTTCTTATCGCACTGAGCTCGTGGAGCCCGCACCGATGGTCCTTTCCCCGCATTCAACATACGCCACTGGATGGCGGTGGCATCGGTATTCTCGCCCATGATTCCTCCGAGGGCATCGATCTCGCGAACCATGTGGCCTTTCGCCAGTCCTCCGATCGCCGGGTTACAGCTCATCTGGCCGATGGTATCAAGGTTCTGAGTGAGCATAGCCACCGAGACTCCGAGACGAGCAGCGGCCAAAGCAGCCTCAACACCAGCGTGACCGGCGCCAATGACCAGGACGTCGTATTCTTTAGGGTAGCGATACATGAGCGGAGCAGGAACCTAGCAAGATTCCTCACGATGACAAGCCGATGCAAGGACACCTTTCACACCTCCCCACTGTACGTAACAACAGCGGCCCACCTAGAAGGTGAACCGCTGTTGAGCACACACGCAACAACAATCATTGTTACAAATACAGTAACGCTATCGACCAGCGTTTCTGTCTAAAATATTAAGAAAAAGAGCGATTTGTAGTATCAGTTTCCCCAACCTGACTGCTATCAGGGGAAAGAGTCTCATGAACTTTCTCACAAGCTTTCATTCCTGCTGCTTTTCCAGCATCCGCTCCCTTGGATAAACCTTCACGAATCGTTTTAGGAATGAGTTCATTGATAAAGGCCCCGGCGAAAACCGAGCCATAAGCAAGCCCATAGGCAACGTCGTGAATGGCATGGGCCACACCCGTCTTAAGCTCGGGAGCCGTCTCCCGGGCCCTGGCAGCACCTTCGGAGGTGCCTGCCTTAATGGCGTCACCAACGCTTTCAAATTGACGTCCCGCATCGTCAGTATCGGGAGATTGACCGGCATCGTTACTCAAATTTTCGTTCATGATAATTTTCTCTTACGCAGTGATTAGACCACACTTAATCGATTTTATTCATTATAAAGGGAATCCAATTTTGGAAGCACTTTCCATAAACCTAAGACACACGTGATCATATTTTGTTTGAATTCATTTCGAATTTCTTTCGTCACATTCAACAGCACCAGTGAACCACTATGAAACCAAGAAAATGAAAAAACTATTAATCCTTGCTGCAACCCTCTTAACCGGTGGCCTCGTCCTCCCTGCCTCAGCGCAATCCTGCCGCCATCAAAGTCAGGCCACCGAGGTCTTCATCAGCGGATACCTCCCTTGCGGTAGCCCGATCTACTCAAAGCGGGTCCGGCATGGACAACACTACCACAATGAACGTTTGAATGGATATGAACTGGGCCGTTATCTCAACCGCCAACGTCGCATTCAGGCCCAACGGGAACTGGAGCGCAGAATTGCCCGGGAACGCTACCATCGTTCGCGCCATGCCTACCGAACTAACAATCGTTGCCGCTAACTGGCAATCGACTCCCAACGAAGCAGACCCCTTCTCCGTGAAGTGGGTCTTCTTTTTTCAACGACAAATGCATCCTGAGTCGTTATTCTGGGAACACACCTCGATTTGATGAAACCTTTCTTCTCACTCTTCTTCTTTCTCCTGGCCTTCTTCCCGGCTCAAGCCGCTACTCTGACCACGAATGAAGTTTTTGTGAGATTGCAGGCGACCATCGAGAGCGGAAAAGGTTTCAAGGAACTCGTCAACGACCTGGGAGATCTCCAGAACAAGGAACTGGTCGCCATCCTCAAAGAGTTCGATCAAACATGGCCGCAACTGAGAAATCGTTATCTCAAGGATCATCAAGAATTTATTCGTAGCCAACTTACCGGGGACGCCAAGAACGAAGCAACCCGGGAAATTCGTAAATACCGCCAGGAATTTATGGAGGTCTACCGTCTTGGTGACGCCGCCATGAAGCCCCTTCTCAAATCCAAAAGCATGCCCGCAATCAAGGATCTCAAAAAGCTCATCATGCCCTCGGCGAAAGAGGTCATGGCGACCTCTCCGGTCTCACTTGATAACCAACGGAAGCTCGTTCTGATTCTCGCTAAATTCCGCGACGCCATCGTTGATACTGCGGTCCTTCCCGACGAAGAAAAATCCGAGGTGGGAATCATCCAAACCGAGAAAGACACCATTTCATCCTTTGCCGGATTACCTCGAGATGGCCTACGCATCATGAAGGATAACGACAAGATTGCCGAAAAGGAAAACGTTCCTGAAGACGAAAGAGAAGGCATCCGCGAAGTCAACGAATGGCGCCTCCTTCTCGGCCTCAACGCACTCACGATTGATCCAAAACTGTGTGACGCAAGCCGCGGTCATTCGGAGGATATGAACAAAAATAATTTCTTCGCCCATGAGTCCCCTATCGCAGGAAAAAAAACTCCCTGGGACCGGGCTGCGAACGAAGGCACCAAAGCGAGCGGGGAAAATATCTACATGGGATCAACCGCACCTGCGTCCGCCAACAAAGGATGGTTCTACTCCCCCGGCCACCACAAGAATATGTTCAAAGCCAGCCACAAACGAATTGGTCTCGGCCGATATGGCAGCCATTGGACCCAGATGTTTGGATAAAGCGCTATCGATCAAGGTTTACCGCTCTTTCGCGACTCATGAATCCACGTACACGGAGATCATTGCCAATGCGATCAATCTTAACCTCCTTCAAGCCAAGGCGATCCGCGAGATTGAAAGCCCCCTCCCCTCCAACCGACGGAGTTGGGCCTCCGGTGACCATCGGGGCAAGGTAGATAATCCATTCATCGATGAGGCCTTGATCAAGAAAGGACCCGATAAGTGACCCACCTGCTTCGAGTAAAACCATGGTAGCGCCGTGCTTTTGAGATAATGTACGAAGTACATCGTACGTCCGGACATTCTCATAAACGAGCGACTCGTCTCCATGCACGTCATTGAAGATTTGGTATTTGGATCGATCGATCACGTCACGGGTCAACACCACTCGCTTTGGCTGCCTTTTATCTTTTGAAATCTTCTTACTGCGAAGAGTGAGAGCCGGATCATCACGTCGCAGGGTTTCACCTGAAGTGATGATCGCATCAACTTCAGCACGCACGAGTTGAACCTCTTCCCTTGCCTCTCCCCCGCTCAGCCATTGTCCTTCACCGGGGGGCCGTGTGATTTTCCCATCGAGCGACATCGCGGTCTTGGCTATCACCCACGGCCTGCCCCCGGTTTGCACCATTGCGAACCCTCGAATCGATTTCTCACACTCTTTGGCAAGAACCCCTGATTCAACTTCTATCCCCGCGTTCCTCAGCAGATAATCTGCCCTGCCAACATGAGCAGGATTCGGATCTTCGGCCCCATAAACAACACGTCCCACTCCCACCGAGATCAACGCTGCTGTGCAAGCCCCGGTCCGGCCTGATGTGCTGCACGGCTCCAGAGTCACATAGACGGTGGTCCCACGAGCCGCACCCGGCTCAAGTTTTCCCAAAGCATCACGCTCAGCGTGTGGAGCCCCTGACTTGCGATGCCATCCCCGTGCCAGCTCAACACCATCTTTGACGAAAACCGCCCCAACGGGAGGATTCGGAGCGGTCAATCCGAAACCACGGGAGGCCTCACTCAGAGCAACGCTCATCCACTTTTCATCTTCGGAAGTCTTCATGATCAGGATTTACAAATAACAGCCAACAAGGGTGTGAACAAGATCTTGGCACCAGCGAGCAATGTTAGAAATTCCCAAAGTTGTCCTATTTCCCAGCTCCTGATCATGAGTCTGCTCACGAGTTATTCCACCCGTGGAACCTTTGCCTCTGTAAGGTGGAACAGTGATTTTTACAGGTTATTCCCACTAAGAAGAAGAAGACGAAATTAAAAATAATCTATTCACCCTCTTTAGCAATGTGGAGAACAAATGAAACCAGACAGCAATGATTGGCACCTGCCGGAATCTATCGTAGGATGCGGGAGTGAAAAGTTTCCTCATCTTTCTTTTGTTAAGCGGCACGGCCATGGCATCGACATGGTCGTCCTATTTGGGCCCTAACGGCAATGGCACTGCCGAGGGCATGATTCCTGCCGAAATCCAAACAAAGGGCCCCACCACGCTCTGGAAGGCCAAAATTGGCAAAGGTTGCTCCAGCTTCACCATTGCGAATGGCCGGGCCTTCACCGTGGGAAATACCGACGACCAGGATACCCTTTGGTGTTTCGACGCCAAGACCGGTAAAGTCCTTTGGAAAAAAGCCTATCAAGAGAAACTCGCCCCAAAGTATTATGATGGCGGTCCTGGTGCCACTCCCATCGTCGATGATGGCCTTGTTTACAACCTTTCCAAATCAGGTCGCCTTTCCTGCCACGATTTCACAAGTGGCGATGAGAAGTGGGTGGTGCATTTTAAAGATGATTTCTCTGGGAACAAGCCGACCTGGGGATATTCGTCTTCACCGGTTGTCTACAAGGATTCGCTCATTTGCCTCCCCTGTTCCAAAAAAGGCGCTCTTGTTCTTCTCGATAAAAAAACCGGTAAATTACAATGGCAGTCTTCGAATTCCGCCCGTCCCGGATATTCCGCTCCCGTCCTTTACCAAAACAAGGGCGAGGACGCGGCTGTTGTTTTCCACGGGCGTTCGCTTGTGGGCTATGACCTCTCGGCCAAAGGCAAAATCCTCTACGAATTTGAATGGCGCACCCCCTACGATGTCAATGCTTCCAATCCCCAGGTCTTGGGCGATCTCGTTCATTTCTCATCGGGATACAACATGGGATACGCGGTCATTGACGTTTCAAAACCGAAGCCAGAAATCGTCCACCGCAACCGCGATCTCCCCATGATTTTCCAAAACAGTTTTGTCCAAGGCGATGATCTGATCGGTTGCTTTGGCGACAAGCGCTACAAGACCGAGCTTTATCGCATGGACTTCAAAACCGGCAAGATTCTCTGGAAGCATACTCTTCCCGGTTCCCGTGGATCGACTGCTCAGATTGGCGATACCACTGTCGTTCTTACCGAAACCGGTCTCGTCGTCTTCGGCAAAGCGGGTGAAAAAGAATTCACCGAAACGGGTCGCCACCAAGTCCTCAAAAAACTTTGTTGGGCCCCCCTTGCCATCGGTGAAGGTAAGCTCTTTGCAAGAACCAATCAAGGTGAAGCGATTTGTCTCGATCTGACAAATGCAAAATGAAGTGATTTTTTGCAATCGTCTTGGCCGTCTTCCTGACTTCCTGTTTTGGAAAAGAGACGAAATGCCCGCAAGGAGATCAGCTTGAGAGTGATTTTAGGTTTCTCGAATCTGCTCTTGAGAAATACCCCTGAATGGGACCGAAATCTCTGATAAAGAAAGAGCCCGCACTACGCAGCCTTCATCAGGAAAACTGGCTCGTCGTAATGGTCGCTAGGGATGAAAACCTTGACCGTATCTTTGGCCGTGAGAGCGGAAATGAGGAGAGTGAGCACGAGAGCAAGAGGCCAGATCGTGAGCAAACGCCGCCGAAAGCGCTTGTATTTCAATCACCACGCTTGGCTTTCCCCCCCTCCCCGTCTACATGAAAGGGACTGTGAGCGACTTCAAAACCCTTGGCATCCCAGCCGACCTCATCCAAGGCCTCGAGGAATTGGGCATCCGCAAGCCCACCCCGGTCCAGACCCAATCGATTCCATACCTGATGGAGCGCGGCTATGATTTTGTCGCCCAGGCCCAGACCGGGACGGGCAAGACAGCTGCTTTTGGCCTGCCACTTCTCACTAAAATTGACCCGGACGAGAAACAAATCCAAGCGATCATCCTCGCGCCCACCCGGGAACTCGCGAAGCAAATCGGTAAGGCTCTTTTCAAATTTACAAAATATTCTGAAAAACGGATCTTCCTCGAAGTCGTCGCTGGTGGTGACAAGATTGACCTCCAAGTCGCTCGTCTTCAACGCCCTACCCATATTATCATCGCAACTCCGGGTCGCCTTTATGACCTCATGGAGCGGAAAGCGGTCTCAATCGAAGCCGTCCAGTATTTGGTCCTCGATGAAGCGGATGAGATGCTCTCAATGGGTTTTAAGGACCAAATCCGGAATGTCATCGAGATTACCAAATCCCGCAAAGCCACCTGGCTATTCTCTGCGACTTTTCCGCCTGCTCTGGGCGATCTCGTTAAGTTTTGCATGTCGCCTGACCCCAAGACGGTCAAAATCGACACAAGAAACGTCGTCAATCGTAACATCGACCACCGTTTCGCGGTCTGCGTGAAGGAGGATAAATCCGATTTTATTGACGAATTCCTCCATCGTCAGGGAGAGAATCGAGGCCTCATTTTCACCCGTACGCGTGACGGAGCAGATATGTTGTGCAAGCAACTCATCAGAGGTGGCCATTCCGTGGGCGTCCTCCAGGGCGATCTCACCCAGCTTGAACGGGACAAGGTCATGCGCGCCTTCAAGAAAGAGCGGACCCAGTTTCTTGTCGCGACCGATGTCGCTGCGCGCGGTATCGATGTCGAAGGCCTCAGTTTTGTCGTTCATCACCAACTTCCCGAACAGATCGACTACTACACCCATCGCAGTGGCCGCACCGCCCGCGCCGGGAAAAAAGGAATGTCACTGGTCCTCATCGACCCCCGCGAGAAGAAGAAGCTGAATCAATTCAGTCAGGCTCTTGGCATCCATTTTGGTCCGGCGTAAGGCTCCGCAATTACACCAACCGCTGCGCGGTTTTAAGAGTGTCGATGTCATCGACTGTCTTGTCGCGGCGGATCGCTTTGATCCTCGGAAATCTCAGGGCCAGGCCTGAGTCGTGACGCTTCGAGGGGCGGATTTTGTCGAAGGCGATTTCCAGGACGATGGTGGGTTCGACTTTTACCACTCGGCTTGAAATTTTCTCGATCGTGGTCTTTTGAAAATGGTCGGTGAGTTCCTCGATTTCTTCATCGGTAAGGCCGGAGTAGGCTTTTCCTAAAGTACGAAGGTATCCTGACTTGGTATCGCGCACGGCAAAAGTGTAGTCCGACAAAACCCCGGCGCGTTTCCCGTAGCCTTGCTGGGCGGCGATGACGATGCAGTCGAGAGTGGGCATGACGCCCTTGAGCTTCCGCCACGATTGTCCGCGACGACCGGGTTGATAGGGAGAAGAGGGGGCCTTGGCGATGAGGCCTTCATTGTCATCGGACATCGCTTTTTTGAACTCTTCCTCGAGAGAAGAAAGGTCGGAGCCATGAGGTCGGGCGAGCGGCACGGTGGCGAAAGGTCTCGTAAGTTTAAGGGATGCCAGAGCTTCGCGGCGTTCTTCGAGAGGGGAGTCAATGAGGGCTTTCCGGTGATAAAGACAATCGAAGGCGATGAACTTTACCGGAATGGCGGCTCCGAGGAAGAGGTCGCCTTGAATCTTTTTGCGACCAAGACGCTTCTGCAGATCGAAGAAGGTGAGGCGTTTGCCCTCGGCATAGGCAATGAGTTCGCCATCGAGGATGCACGGGGGAAGTGATTGCGCGGCTTCGAGGATTTCGGGAAATTCGTCATCCAGCGAACGAAGATCACGGGAGAAGAGGCGGACGCCATCGGGAGTGACATGAAGTTGACTCCGAATTCCATCGTACTTTGGTTCCAGCCAAAGCGGAGTGTCGGGATTACCATGCCAGTTGATGATTTCCTGTGCCGTCTTGGTAGGGGAGGCGAGCATGGGTTTGATTCCAGTGCCGGGACGGAGTTGGATCCCGGCGAGCTTTCCATTCCTGGCAGCGACTGCGACTTCTCCGAGGTCTCCGGTGAGCATGGTGGCGTAGCGGATTTGGGATTGGGGGGAATCGAATGCCTTGGCGACCGCTTCTTCATAGAGTCCTTCCTTGGCTCCGGCTCGGAGTCCGCCGGTGAGAAGGCGTACGATGGTTTCGCCTTCGGCGGGATGACATTGACGGAGCCAGCCGGCGAGAAGGCGTGTTTTCGAGAGGGAGCCATCGGCAGAAGTCAGTTGTTGAAAACATTTCGCGACTTGATCGAAGGAATGATCGACGGGTTCGAGCGTGGCTTCTTCGAGCAGGAGTCGGGCGGTGCGGGCGGAGTCGTTTTGGCTTGCGGAGACAGTTTTATATTTTGCGAGTGGGAAGCCGGTAACTTCAAGAAGGGCTTGGCGGATCATCGCGGTGCCTAGGTGGGTGATGCCGCTACCACTGAGCCAGCGGGTCACGAGGGGGAGTTCGTCATCGGAGCGGTCGTGGAGGAAAGATGAGAGAAGGTCGGCTTTTTTGAGGCGGGAAGCAGTCGCTGTGAGAGTTTCCAGAAGTTCACCTAAGTCACGCAGGTCGCAAGCAGGGCGGGGGAGTTTGCTTTTCGAATGGACCTCGGCTTGGGGAGAATCGAGGAGTTCGAGTTGATCATCCCCGTAGATTGACCAGGCCTCGGTTCCTTTCGCACGGAGATCGGTAGCGAATTCCCGGGTGCTTCCATGGAGAGTATAGACGAGGGAAGGGGAGACCATCTTGACGGCGTCGAGAAGGCCGGGGTAATCGGCGTGATCGGAAAGTGGAAGTACGAGATCCACCTGATAACGATACTGCGAGCCGGGTGTGAGTGCCCAACCGCTGAGCATTGCGGTGCGGCGCTTTTTATGGTTGCGGATGACGCGGGAACGCACCGCACCGGGTGGAGCAATAACGGCGACACCGGGCGGAATGGACTTTTCGAGAAGGACTGGTTCGGAAAGTTTCACGCCGAGGTCACGGCAGGCATTGGTCATCTCGAGCACCGGCTTTGTCATGACGACCGGAATTTTGGCTTCATCGAGAATGGCGAGGGCTTCCTGGGCTTTGCCGAGGGAGTAGGCGAGGAAGATGGGCGTTTCATCATCGGCGATGGTCTCGCGGGCGAAGCGGACGACCTCGCTTTCGATCGCTGAAGTGGGGGGAAAGACAAAGTGTGGTTTCCCAAAAGTGGTCTCCATGATGAGGATGTCGGACTTGGGAAACTCCGGTGATTCGGCAGTGCGGGAGGAGCGCGTTTTGAAGTCTCCGGTGTAGAGGAGGGACTGTCCGGCGCGCTCGATGCGGATCATGGCCGAGCCGGTGATGTGACCGGCGGGATGAAGAGTAATGATATGGTCGTTGATCTTCTTTTCCTCACCCCAGTCGAGAACCTCAATGCTGGAGGCCTTGATGCCGTAGCGTTTTATGAGGATGTGGCCGGTTCCTTTTGAGCAAAGAATACGGTCATGTCGTGCGAAGTGGTCGGCATGTCCGTGCGAGACAAAGGCAAAGGGCGCGGGACGATGCGGATCCAGCCGCAGTCCCAAATCGGGAAAGTGGAGTGAGCGGGGATCGAAGTTCAGGGGCACGAGGCACAGTAAGGCGAGGCCTTTGATTTGCGAATGAGAAGTTGGTGGTTAGGCTATCCACGATGACCGTTCGTGATGCCACCGATGCCGACCTACCCGCTCTTGTCGCGATTTATAATGAATCGATTCCCGGCGGAAAGGCGACTGCTGATCTCATCCCGGTGACGGTGGAGTCACGTGTCGCCTGGTTTCAGGAATTTGATCCGAATCGCCGACCGTGCTGGGTCTGTCTCTTATACACATCTGACGCTGCCGACGATCTACTCTGTG
>CAJXVQ010000231.1 GCA_913060685.1 uncultured Verrucomicrobiales bacterium | reverse complement strand
GAGATCAGCCTCGGTCTCGTGGGCTCGGAGATGTGTATAAGAGACAGACTTAAGATACTGCGGGGTAATCGTCCAGCGAACGGCCGCACTTGAAAGGGTCAAAATCGCTGCAATCACCATGATCACCCACGGCTTATTTCCAATAAGAGCCTTGAAATCACCCAGGAGATCGTTTGAGCGAGCCGGTGGCTTCACCCGTTCCCGGGTGAGCATGAAGGTGGCCAAAAACATAATCGTGGCGATCACCGCCATCACCGCCATCGCGCGGGGAAAGCCCACCCCTTTGTCCTTGTCGCCCAGAAGAAGAACGAGAGGAAGGAAGGCCATCGAAATAATTAGCTGACCGGAGAATGCTCCCACAAAACGAAAAGTGGCCAACTTGGTCCGCTCAGCGGGCACCGGAGTCATGACACCCATCAAAGCTGAGTAAGGTACATTGATCGCAGTGTAGGCGGTCATCAGCGCTATATAGGTCACATAGGCGTAAATCAATTTACCACTCGCGTCCAAATCCGGATTGGCAAAAGTGAGGTAACCAAAGACTCCAAAAGGAACCGCAATCCAAAGCAGGTAGGGTCGATAGGTTCCAAAGCGGGTCCGCGTCCGGTCGGCCAGCGCCCCCATCAAAGGATCGGTGATCGCATCCCAAAGTCGGGGAAGAAGAAGGAGCGTCCCCACCGTCGCCGGCGGGATCTTACAGACCTCAACGTAGTAGAAGAAAATCCACGCGTTGACGCCGAAGAAGAAGATATTCGAAGCGGTATCGCCCAAGCCGTAGCCGACTTTTTCCTTAAGTGTGAGCGGGGCCTGGGATGGTGATGACATAATAGGATGGTTTTAGGAAATTAGCCAAGAGCCGGGAATGGTAACCGTGATCCCTCGAACACAATCCTCCTCTTCGATAACCAGTGACGTCGTGTCATGGTCTAATATTGCACCGGAGAATTCAAGCTCGCGATCATCGCTCATCTTAACGAGAGCGCTGGCATCATCAGCTCCTTCTTGAATTCGGAACGTCACCGGAGTTCGGGCGTAGGTGAATGAAATCTCTCCTTCCGCGAATTCGGCGGAGCGCAAAATCCGGGGCCGGAAGCTCAATTGACCGTCCTGGAAGTCGATTCCCAACTCCCCCATCCGGCAGAGAATCCCCTCCTTCACCTGACCGGTCAGCCCGGGCTGCTGGGCGCCTCTTTCACCTTGGCTGTGCGAGTAAGGTTCCGCCGGAAAGGCCCCATACATCTTGGGCGATTGCCGGAAGCCCAGCCCCCGCTGGACGGAGTAGTAAGCGACCACCGCGCGATGCTTCAGTTCCTCGTCGCCATCGCCCTTGAGAACATTGAGCGAAACCTCTTGGGAAGCCAGCATCAGCTTTGAAACCATGTGCCAATAGACACAACCGAGGCCCTCGTAGCCAAACATCGACCCGCTTCGCCCGGTAAATGAATGATGGGTAAATACCGCCTCATAAAGGTTCTCGATAGACTTTCGATCCTGATCGGAAAGTCCGGTAACTTCATCCAGCCTCGCGGCGAGAGCGTAGCCATTGACGAGCGATTCATCAAATCGCCAGTCTCCCAGATCATCTTGGTAGACGAGACTTTGATCGCCCCCCTTGACCATCTCGACCAGAGATGGAATTTCATAAAGATCATCCCCGGGAACTCGATTCAATTCTTCAAAAGTCGGTAACTCCCGGTCCGGGTAGAGGAGATAAGTCGGATGCCGTTTTGAGCGAAGCTCACTCACTGCCAGCTTTTCTAAAAGAGAAACCGCTTCTTCGTCCGAAAGAAGACCAGAGCTCAAGATCGCAACTTGTCCCTCTAGCATGAGTTGCAAATGCCGCACCACCATCTCGTCCCGATCATCACCAAGCTCCAAGACATTGTAAGAGTGCCAGAGCCCGTCCTCCCTTCGGTTGGCTTGCAGGACTCCCTTCAGGGCAATCGAAACGGCTGACAGGAAATTCAGCACCTCATCGCGAGTGAGATCAGCAGACTCACGACCGTTTCGAACTCGAGCTTCTTTCCGATATCGCTCGGCAATCAACCCGTTCGCCTTCGCCAACTCAAACCGATCACTTGCCGGAAGTTCACTTTCCCGCCAACGCGAGTCTCCCATCGCGGCGGTCAATTCACTCACTGCGGTGGCGAGAGCTTTCGAAAAGCTGAACCCGCCATCGTTGGAACCCGAGATCATCCGCGTCAAGAATCGCACATACCTGAGAAGATAGCCGGTCGTCACCACCGAGAGGCCATTTCCCGCGAGAGCATTATTGGCATCATTCCACTCCGGCTTCTGGGTATTCATCCAAATTCCTCCACCCGGAACAAGCTGCCCCAATTTCGCAATCGCGGGGATCAGCAATTTTTCGGTCAAGGTCACCCGGACGGGCTCTCCCGAAGCATCACGCAGGAGCAAGCCATCGCCCCCCATTTCAGCCTTATGGCTCATCAAATCATCGTGCTGCTTCTGGTCAAATTCCACGGTATCCCGTGGGTCTGTGAGAGTCTTCTCCCATCCCGCGATGCGATAGGGCACATCTGCAAAAACGTAGGATTTCCCGGCCGACTCACTTGCCATGAACCCGGGATTGATCTTCTCCTTTAGCTCCAGAAACTTAAGCAGGTAAATAATCTGATGGTCGCCCCAGTAGCCAATGGAAACCCAGGGATCATCCGCATCCGGGACCTCCCAATCAACCCCTGCGGAAGTGACACGGTAAGGATTGAAGCCATCGATTGTGGAAGCATTCAAAAAACGCGAAATGAAGCCATCAAGAAAGACCGGGTAGCTCCACGCGAGAGCCTCCCAGTTCTGAAAAATATCCCGCCAGTTCCCTTCGTAATGATGGACCGGCCGGCCCTCTTCATCGGCAAGCTTGATGTTAAATTTATTCCACGGACGGCTGGGATCGCCATGTCTGCGCCCCAAAATCAGGGGCAAATACTCGATCGTCAATCGAAGCAGATCGGGATCACCCAACTCACCGGCCTGCTCAATGACCCGGTTGCGCTCGAAGGCATCAGGCAGCCCCGACAACCAGTCGCCAAACTTCACAACCAGCCCCCGATTATTCTGCTCAAGAAAGCGAATGAACTGCTCACGTGATAACACCGAGCCATTCTCAGGGAGCCCTCCCCTCAGGAAATTGCACAAGGTGTTATGATAGTGGTAAAGCGAGGTATCACGGTCAGCCGTTATCTGAAACCCGTCCACCGATTTTGATAAGGAGCGCAAGCGTTCACGCCCCTCCTCGAGATCTTCTTCCACTGCGGCTCGCAGGGCGTCTTTATCTTCCAACGCCGACATCAGCCGGCCCACCTCACGGTGGGACTGCTCAATCTCTGCGACCATCAGCCAATCCTTCGATCCACCCGACGGCAAACTGAGATCCGCACCCAAAAGGAACGCCCCCTTCTCTCCCCTTTTCTTAACAAGATCTGGACGGGAGCGCCCTGTCTTCAAAAATTCCTCGGCGTCCTGTCTGGACAGATAAGCCTGACCTTCCTCAAATCCCGCAGTCCAAACCGTCGTCGCCTTCAAGCTCTCAAGCGGAATCGGAGCGTCCACGATTCCTGAGGCCAGGCGATGAATCATCAGAGCCCCACCACTCGTCAATTCGCTCATTCGATAGGCATCCGCCAAGCAGCTTAGCTCAAGATGGAGTCGGTGACTCACCCCCGAAACCTGCAGGTCCTGCAAACCATCAATGATGCGAAAATCCCGATCAGAATCCCCCTCGTTCGTAATCCGCACCTTCCTGACAAATCCGTATTTACCGGAGAGTTGCCAACGGTAGCTAAAGCGCAGCTGCCACTTCTCATGGACCTCCTCGAAAACCAGTTCGTCACCGAGATCGCTCTTCAAAAGTCGACGGCGAACCGGAGACCTGTGGGTCGTCGTTGGCCAGAACGGATGCCAGATCTCTCCGTCACATTCGATCGCAGTGAAGGGCCCCGTCACGTTCCAGTTTCCAAGAATCTTGTCGACCGTGAGGTAGGGAAAGAGAGCCTTTTCTGGATTCTCCCTTCCCGCGCTCAATGCTCCGTTACTGCTGCAAAAGAGCCATTGATTGGTCACGGTCGCAACGCTGAGAAAAAAAGGATCAAAGTCTTCAAGCCCCTCGATCACCGCAAAATCACGGCCTTGATCTACCACCCACTCATTCACTTTCTCAAATTCGATCATGGTCGCTGCAGCATCAGGGGGAAGAGTCAATGGCGTCATTGGCTTGAAAGCAATTATTGTTGTTGGAAGGCTCCCGAACGCTTCTTCAGCAGTCCGCAAATGCCTGTAACTTTATGCAAAGTAACTAAAAGGGCGATCCCGGCAAGAGAATTTCCCGATAATGCAAAATAATGCAATTATTTTCACATTCCTCTTGCGGTGAGGCGCCAAATGAACTTGATTCATAAAGTTCAACAGAAACATTAATCCAATGAGACATACCAAATCCTCGCTTTTCCTAAGCATTCCCCTCCTCACCCTTCCCTGCTTGGCTGACATTTTCCCCAATGGCGACTTTGAAAACGCTGGCACTTCCTGGGAGGAAGTATCAGGCACTGGCACCTTTTCATTCAGCTACCCGACCACCGGGGGCAACGACGGAGGTTTCGGAATCATTGATCACAGCGCAGCTGATGCCGGCTTCGGTATCTGGGTTGGCAATGACGGTCAGCCCTTCACCGTCGCCTCTCTCGGACTTGAAGCAGGATCAACCTACGATTTCACCCAGGACATGAGAATCCTTGACGGACCGAACATCGGCGGCTTCAAACTCGACTTCACCAATGGAGGAGAAAACGCCGGCTCGACCGGAGATCTCCGCCCCTCCCTCATCGGAAACGGCAGCACATGGGAAACTTATAGCTTTCGCATCACAATCCCGACAGGTGTGGATGGCTTCAAAGTAGTTCCACTTTGGGGTGTCGACTCCTCTGTCGGCTTCGACAACATCAGCTTCGATCCCACCCCCATCCTTCCGCCTGTCGATCCTCCGGTCGTCGAACTTAGCAAAGAGCCACAGTTCGCGACAGGTACACTCGTTTCCTGGGTTCCAACCAATCCGGAAAAGGTCCACCAGCCCCAGTCTTCACAAGATGGGACGACTTGGACCGACCTTGGCCCCGCGTTCCTTGGCACCGAGACCACCACCATCCTTGACCCGGGCCCAATGCCAGGCCGCACCTACCGCGTGCAGGAAAAAGACCCCGCCGGCCCTCAATCGCTCTTCAATGGTGACTTTGAAATCGCTGATTTCGAAAACCCAAACTGCCCCGAGAGCTGGATCTGTATTGACGGCCCCGGCCAGACTGTCGCGCGGACCGAGGACGATTCATTCTCAGGTGTCGCCTCCGTTCGCCTTGCCGTCCAAAATGGACCTGCGAGCTCTCCAAACACTGTCGTATTTCAACAGAATCTTGGAAGCGTCGGCGGCTTTGTCACCCCTGGCGAATCCTACACCTTTTCGTTCAGAGCGAAACAGATCGAGAATAGTACTACCTACAGCCAAGGCTACAAAATTGTGTGGTTTGATGCCGGCAATGCTCCGACTGGAACTGAAGTTGGTCCCACCGGCTTCACTGGAGGAGACAGCACATGGGCCGAAATCTCCGCCTCAAATCTAGTTGCACCTGCCGGAGCAGCCAGCGTCCTTGTTGAATTCTTTGCCAATACCGGCGCGGTGCCATCGGTAGATGAAAAAGGAGAGGTTCTCCTCGACGACATCCGCCTGGCCGTCGGAAGCGCGACCCAGCCCACCGATCTTGCTACAACCACCGTCCCGGGAGGGGTGGGAGTCACCTTGCTCACCAAATCAGGTGTGACTTACAAAGCCCAGCAATCCGAAAACCTCTTCACTTTTGATGACCTGACCGGAACCTTCACTGGAAACGGACAAATGTTCGGAGCCGGCATCCCGGATGGAGGTCCCTCGCACTTCTTCCGCATTCTTGAGATTCCTGAAGACGGTAATTAACGGCGCTTCCACTTCGTCACCATCGAGACCGTCCACTGGAATTTCCGGGCGGTCTCACGAATCAAAAACGGCTCGTCGGCCACTTCGATCAATTCGAAGTCGCCGGCGAGTTCTTTTTTCAGCCAATCAAGAGTTCGGCCCTCAGGCCAGTTTTCCCGGCTCGTAAACTCCTCCAGCCACGTACAGGGCGTCGCCAGCACCAGCTCACCCCCCGTTCTCACCAGATGGGGCAATCGTTCCAAAAAACGTCCGGGCTCCGGCAAGCGACACACCAAATTCGCCGCGTGAACCCGGTCGAAACAGCCGAGATCATCGCGGAGAGACATCGCGTCTCCGACCTCGAAGACCACCCCTCCGCCATGGGCCCCCTCGGGAGCGGAAATCTCCACTTCTGACAACTCCGAGGCCTCCTCCAACCTCTGACAGGTCAGTTTTTCGCCGACCCGAACCCTTTCGGCAGCCTCGATAAAGGCATTTGAAAAATCGATTCCAACGACCTCATCACTTGATCTTGCGAGCTCCAAACTGGATCTCCCTACGGCGCAACCCACGTCCAACGAGCGGCTGACTCTTCCTTCCGAGAAATGAGCCACGGTCCGAACCGGAAAATCAAGGGCTCCGGTGGGTCCCCCCTCCCAAGGGAGAATTTCTTTCGATTTTCCGTAATGAAAAAGGAGATACTCCCCCACATATCGATCAGTTTCGTAAACGTCCGGCATAGGAAAGCAATCAAGCCCCTAAAACGGTTATGTCCAGACCGGAGTCTCAGGAAGCGATCTTCCCGAAAAATTCCATTTGTTCTTTGAACAAAGCCCGCCAAAATCTGTCTCATCCCATCACAGGCCGGAAATAGCTTCAGCCAACCTCTGTTTTCATGAACTCCCCCGCCCTTTCTGCTGCCCTGGCTCTCACCATGGTCCTCGGACTGGTCTCCTGCAGCTCGGTCAAAACAACCATGAAAAAGGTCACCGCACCAATTAAGTCGATGGCCAATTCCGAGCGGAACAGGAAAACGGACATCCCACCCATCGTCGTGGTTCGGAAGGATGACCTGCGTCAGGTAAAATCCGGGCAGGAAAAAATTGCAGACTGGAATCGTTCCCGAAAATCACTCTCCCCCAGCGTAGCCTACCTGCCAGAAGATTTCGATCCCTTCAAACTCCCTGCTTCCGGAATCCTGCCTCCTCTCACACCCGGCGACAGCTCTTCAGCCGGAATCACCACTCCGGACGGGGATCTTCCCTCCGATATCGCCGATCTTCCCGAGGAGCTCCCCGTGGAGGAAGAAAACGAATAAATCTCGCTATCTCGCGAGTTGGGGGTTTCCACTCCCGCCATCCTGCGCTACAGCCACGGCATCATGCTTAAGGCCGGAATCGTAGGAATGCCCAACGTGGGCAAATCCACCCTCTTCAATGCCCTCACGCGTACTCGCAACGCCGAGGCCGCCAACTACCCTTTCTGCACCATCGACCCCAATATCGGAATGGTCACCGTGCCCGACCCCCGGCTGGACAAGCTCTCCGAGATGTCCAAATCGACCAAGGTGATCCCCACCGCCATCGAATTCGTCGATATTGCCGGTCTCGTCGAAGGAGCCTCCGAAGGAGCTGGACTCGGAAATAAATTCCTCGCCACCATCCGTGAAGTCGACGCCATCGTGCAAGTTGTCCGATGCTTCGAGAATGACGACATCATTCACGAACTCGGCACCGTCGATCCCACCCGCGATATTGAGATCATCAACTCAGAGCTCATTCTCGCCGACCTCGCTGCTCTCGAAAAACGAAAGCAGTCGCGCGAGAAGAAGGCAAAATCCGGCGACAAGGAATCGAAGGCCGAGGTCGATCTCATCGTAAAACTCCTTCCCCACCTCGACTCAGGAAAGCCAGCCCTCACCGCCGACCTGAATGACGACGAGAAGAGGCTCATGAAGGACTTCTTCCTCCTCTCATCAAAGCGCACCATCTTCGCCTGCAACGTCAACGAAGACGAACTCGCAGGTGCCGTCAGCGACCCTGGCTCCCACCCGCTCGTCTCAAAGGTGAAAGCTTATGCTGCCGAATCCCACGGAGCCGAAATCATTGTCATCTCGGCACAAATCGAAGAAGAACTCGTCGAACTCAGCCCGGAGGAAGCCGCGGAATTCCTCGGCGACATGGGAGTCACCGATTCCGGAGTCTCCGATCTCATCCAAGCCGTCTACCATCTCCTCGGTCTCCGCACCTACATCACCACCGGAGTTCAAGAAACCCGCGCATGGACCATCATCGAGGGAGATAAGGCCCCTGCCGCCGCAGGTGTCATCCACGGAGACTTCGAGCGCGGATTTATCGCCGCCGAGGTCATCCACTATGATGACTTCGTCTCTCTCGGAGGAAAATCCGCCGGTCGTGACGCCGGAAAACTCCGCATCGAAGGTAAGGAATACGTCGTCAAAGATGGCGACGTCATCGAATTCCGCTTCAACGTCTAGCCTCTCCCAACATCACAAGGCTGGTAAGGGCCTTATTTCCCGGTCCGAGCGATCAAAGGTCTTCCCGGGCCTTTGAGAAATTCGGGCGACAAATTGTTGTCCTTCCCGAAACGTTGCTGCTCCTCGCCCTCTTCATTGCCGGATCACGAGAGATCCCACAAACTTTTTGACCAATTTTAAGATCTACCTCCGCTTTCACACCGGAGATCCGATTTCCTCCTTTTAAATCCATCAAGCAACCTTAGCGTCCCTCTAATTATGCGAATCCTCACGCGAATCCTCATTCCCCTAACCTTCTGCGGAATCCTCCCTGCCCAACTCAAGGAGTTCCCGGCCGCGCCAAATATCGCCCCCGTCCAGAAACCGACTCTTTACGATTCGGTCGTCAAAATCGAGGTCGCCACCCAAGTCCCGGACTATCGGACCCCTTGGAACAGCGGACGCTTCGCAGGCGGCACCGGCACCGGATTCATCATCGGGCCCAACCAAATCCTCACCAATGCCCACGTTGTTTCCGACAATCGCCGCCTCCTTGTGACCCGACGGGGATCCTCCCAGAAGCATGTCGCCCGTGTCAAACACGTCGCTCACGATTGCGATCTCGCGCTCATCGAACTCCAGGACTTCGCCCCCTTTGAAGGCCTCCCCTACCTCGAAATCGGCGGCATGCCAAAGCTTGAAAGCCGGGTCAGCGCCATTGGCTACCCCGTCGGCGGCGAACGCCTTTCAGTCACCCAAGGCGTTGTTTCACGGATCGATTTCAGCAGCTACAGCCATTCTCGCTCTGATTCCCACCTCGTCATCCAGATTGATGCCGCCATCAACCCGGGTAACTCGGGCGGACCTGTTGTTCAGGATGGCAAAGTCGTTGGAGTCGCCTTCCAGGGAAACACGCAAGCGGACAACGTCGGCTACATCATTCCTACTCCTGTCGTGAAACGCTTCCTCAAGGACATTACCGACGGAAACTACGATCACTACATGGACCTTGGGATTTCACCGTTCCCTCTCTTCAACCCTGCCATGCGCCGCGCCTACCAACTCCCTGCCGATGGCAAGGGGGTCCTCGTGGCCAACGTCGTTCCCGCCGGCCCGGCTGACGGAATCCTGGAGCGTGGCGATGTCCTCCTCCGCATCGATGGAAATGTCATCGATAGCGCCGGTAACATCCGGATCGCCGGAGAATTCGTCGACATGAACGAAATCGTCGAGCGCAAGTTCGCAGGCGACAAGATCTCACTCGCCCTTCTCCGCGATGGCAAGGAAATCGAAAAAGACCTCACTCTCAAGGAATTCCCCCACTCCCGAATCTACGCCATCCAGTATCTGTCTCTTATACACATCTCCGAGCCCACGAGACCGAGGCTGATCTC
>CAJXVQ010000230.1 GCA_913060685.1 uncultured Verrucomicrobiales bacterium | reverse complement strand
ACGAGATCAGCCTCGTTCTCGTGGGCTCGGAGATGTGTATAAGAGACAGTCACCTTCCTTCGCCCGCACCGGATAAGTGTGTCCTTCGACAAGCCAGATTCGACCGCGCTCATCAAAACACATCGCGATCGGTTGCGCGATCCCGGGCTCGGAAGCAATCAAATCTACTGAGAATCCTTCCGGCACTTCAATACGCGCCAAAGCCTCCTTCGCCTCCATCTTATGTTGATATCCATCCTGCGGCCGTCCTCCTTTCACTTTCCACCGTGGAGTTGGCTTAAGTTTTCCCGCCGTTTTTTGAAGATGCACACTCAGCCCCTTCTTATTTGAGCTAATGACATCAGGACGCCCATCCGCATTCAAATCAGCGACTTTCACTTCCACCCCGACTCCGGAATCCTCGTCGATCAAATGCGGCACAAACTCCAAACCATCCTCGGTCGCGGTATTCCGAAACCAGTAAAGCACCGGTGCCTGCAAGCCCCCAACATCCTTACCCTGATGAGCGAGGTGTCGCTTGCCCGTCACGAAGTCCATCCGCCCGTCACCATCGATGTCCGCTTTCGCCAACGCATGAAGCTGTGAAAAAACGACCCCAAAGTCTCCTTCGGTCGAGGTCTTCCCCATTAGGTCACGACGGCGAAACTTTCCGGCCTCCACTTGTTCAAACCATCCCAGGCCATACCCGTGTGCTTGATAGGACGTGACGATATCAGCGTCGCCATCCCGGTCAAAATCCTCAACCAGGATCTGTGCACCACCTCCACCATAGTTGCTCTCGGACCACAGGTGTTTCTGCCACAAACCTCCCTGCTTTTCGGGTTGTTCATACCAATGTCGCTTCTCAATCACATCACTCCGGCCATCCCCATTGAGATCCCCGACACCCAATCCGTGCCCAAAGGGTGTCGCGGCGTCACCGGGGAGACTGATGGCACGCCACGTCCAAGGCTTCGTGGCATCCTCACTTGCTTCGTAATACCCATAGCTTCCGGATTTGCCACAAACGATTTCGGGAAAGCCACCTGGAATGAGGTCGACAAAATGCGGAGATTCGTTCGCCACTTCCCGGGCCACCACATGATCTTTCCAGAGGCCCTCATCACCAGGATTGAGATAGACCTTGGCCTCCTTACCTGGAAACCCAAAAACGATGAGGTCATTTTTGCCATCAGCATTGAAATCCTGAACAAAGCTGAAGAAGGAATTGGAATAACCACGTTCGCCATCAAAAGCCTCACCTTTCGCAAATCGGTTCGCTTTCTTGAAGTCCGGACCTGCAAACCAAAAAGGTCCATAGCTGAGGTCAGCGATCCCATCGCCATTCAAATCCCCCACTCCCGCGCCCTCCGCATAGAACTCTGAAAGAAGAGAATGTCTATCCCAGCCCTCACTCGCGAGAGCAGGAAGACACAGAATCACAGGAAGAGAAAGGAGTGGGATTTTCATGACTTAATCGGAATAGTCTACTCGTCTAAGAATTTGCCACAATTCTCTTCCTCCGGTTTTTTCTCGATCTCACACCATCCACTCGACAGGCTATTGCGATCTTTCAAGTCTTATGGAACGCCGAGAAATGTTAAAAATCATGGCTACCTCTCTCGGAGGTGGCATCGCCCTACCCGAAAGTGTGTTTGCCAAAATGGGCGAGCCCTTTGATCCCTCTGAACTCACCTTTTTCCGCCCTGGTCAGCGAGCACAAGTGGCTATGATTGCCGAGGCCATCCTACCTCGAACCGACACTCCCGGAGCCATCGACGCTGGCGTTCCGGGATGGATTGAAGTCATCGTCAAGGACTGCCTCGAGCCGGAGGATCAGGATATCATCACCGAAGGAATCTCAGATCTCATGCGGCGATGCCAAAAACAACATGGCAAAAACATTGGCCAACTCACTGGTGAAGATCAGGTCGCCTTTCTCACCCAAATGCATAAGGAGACGCTTGCGGAAAAGCGAAAAGCCCAGAAAGAAGGGAAGAAGCCTCGCCGGACCTTCCTTGAGCAATTCAAAGAGCTCACCAAATTCTGCTACTGTAGTTCGGAAGTCGGCGCCACCGAAGCCTTCGAATTCATCTTCGTCCCCGGTAAGTGGGTCGGTTCGATGCCTCTCAAACCCGGCCAAAAAGCCTGGGCACTTTAAAACCAACTCTTTCACCAACAATGAATCTTAATACCAAAGGAAAAGCCGCTCACACCTACGATGCCATCGTGGTGGGATCTGGAATTTCGGGAGGCTGGGCCGCCAAGGAACTCACCGAAAAGGGCCTCAAGACTCTCGTTCTGGAACGGGGACACGACGTCAAACACATCGTCGATTACAAAACGACGAACTCGATGCCCTGGCAGCTCAACTGGATGAACAAGCCGTCCCGCGAGATGCTCAAGCAGCAAAAGAAACAGGCGCGCACCGGCTATACCGTCAAGCCCGAGGCCGGCTATCTTTTCGTCGACGACGAAGACCACCCTTACGAGGAGAAGAAACGTTTTGACTGGATGCGCGGCTACCACACCGGAGGACGTTCCCTCATGTGGGGCAAGCAAACCTATCGCCTCAGCCCCATGGACATGGAATCAAATGCCAAGGAAGGGGTCTCCATCCCGTGGCCGATTTCATACGATGAGCTGGCTCCTTGGTATTCCTACGTCGAGAAATTCGCAGGGATCAGTGGCTCCAAGGAAGGGCTCGCCCAACTTCCCGACAGTGAATTCCAACCACCCATGGACCTCACCCCGCCCGAACTCGATCTAAAAGCGGCCATCGAAGGCAAATGGAAAGGCCGCACCCTGATCCCCGGGCGAGTGGCGCACCTGACCAAACCCACGGAGGAACAAATCGCACTCGGTCGCGCCAGCTGCCAATACCGGAACCTTTGTCGTCGTGGCTGCCCGTTCGGAGCCTACTTCAGCAGTCAGGCCGCCACTCTCAAGGCTGCCGCCAATACGGGTAAGATGACCCTGCGCCCGCACTCCATCGTCGAATCCGTGATCTACGATGACAAAGCCGGGAAGGCCATTGGAGTTCGTTTAATCGATGAGATCACCTTCGAAACGATCGAGTATTACGCCAAGGTCATTTTTCTGAACGCGTCCACAATCGCTTCCACCGCCATTTTAATGAACTCCAAGTCCAAGCGGTTTCCAAACGGCATGGACGAAAGTGGATCACTCGGGGGCTACCTCATGGACCATCACCTCGGAGCCGGGGCGAACGCAACCCTCGACACCCACAAGGACAAGATCCACTATGGTCGTCGTCCCAATGGGTTTTATATCCCGCGCTTCCGAAACTTCAGCGAAAAAGCCAAGGGAGATTACCTGCGAGGCTTTGGATACCAAGGCGGCGGGATGCGGGCTCGCTGGAATCGAGGGATCGAGGGATTCGGCGCGGAGTTCAAGAAAGAACTCACCTCCTTCGGCCCGTGGCGACTCTTCCTCGGCGGCTTTGGCGAATGCCTCCCCTATGAAGATAACCGCATCACGCTCAGCAAGGAAAAGACCGACAAGTGGGGCCTTCCCCTCGTCGTCGCCGATGCCGAATTCAAGGAAAACGAACTCAACATGCGCAAGGATATGGCCAGCGATGGCGGTGAAATGCTCGAGGCACTTGGTCTCAAAAGCGTTCGAACTTTCAACAACAAACCGAACATTGGCCTCGGAATTCACGAAATGGGCACCGCCCGCATGGGCAGTACGCCGAAGGAATCAGTCCTCAACAAACACAACCAGGTTTGGGGCGCTGAAAATGTCTTCTGCACCGACGGCTCCGCCATGGTCTCTGCCGGATGTCAAAATCCTTCCTTAACCTATATGGCCCTCACCGCCCGTGCCGCCAACTACGCGGTCAGTGAATTGAAAAAAGGGAACCTCTAACCCCGGATCCACCTTTCTCAACTCTCCGGGAGCCAGGCAACCCCTGGCTCCTATTCTTTTGTCCAGATCCGGGTATTTAGATCCAACTCCTCCACGATTTGAAAACAACTCTGCAACTGCCCCATCAACAGCGCTGCCTGTGAACGATCGCCAGCCGGCTTGAAAAGGTCTCCTTCAAACCAGTTGGTTTTGTTCGGAATCGCGAGCCAGACATGCGAATCACGAAAGACAACCCTGACTCCATCTCCCAGTCTCCTCCGCAAATCAATCAACCTTTCCTGCATTGATGGCGTGAGAATATATCGGGCCTCAATCGCATCAGCTCCCCGGACCACAAACATTTTTTCAAATTCCGGACTCTCCATCTTCTGGAGATTCCCGCCGAGCTTCTGGAGTTTTTTCCCAAACCACCCAAAGTGGCGCTCCGCAACGTCAGGCATGACCGACAACGGGGTCCGGAATTCCTTGTGAAAATCAGCCCGAAAAAAGACTCCCAGGAAAACGGTCTCCCATCGGGTTGAGGTGTTCCCTTTGGAATCGGTTGAAGTATGCTTCTCCTCTGCATGGACTTCGGAAAACATCACCTTGGTGTCACCCAGCATTCCATGAATCAAGTCTTCACAGGAATAGCGGTCGGGATCGGAACTAAAAAGACCCGACTCATTGAAGACAGCTTCGGAAATCCCCTGCTCGGGGACATAGGTCATTTCCGGCTCCACCGCCCTGATCAGCTTGGAGAGAAAGCCGACTTTAAACATGGCGCGATAGCGTGCCGCCCCGTTGCCAAAATAGATTTGATGAACAATCAAGGCTCCGATCACCCCAGCCACCAGCCCTGCCAACAATCCGACCGGGCTCCCCGATACAAGCATGACCAAAACACCTATTAGAACGGCCCCCAATATCACAAAAGTCATCCGCTTCGTTCCTTCAGCTCGCTTCGAAATCACATCCCTCCGAACCCGCTCCAGCGTGTCGATCTCTGCGGCCACCGCATCAAGGGCCCGATCGACATCCCACTTACTCATAGTGACACCTCCACGTTTTCACGTTCGGATACCCTCGCCTCAAACCAGTCGGCCCGCTCAAAGTTGAAGGCCTTCGCGAAAAGCAATCCGGGAAAAGCCTCCACGCCCTCGTTCCAATCTGTCACCGCGGAATTGAAGGCCCGACGTGATGCGCTGATCTGGCTTTCCACCTCGGTGAGATTTCGCTGAAGAAGCAAAAACTGCTCATTCGATTTTAGATCCGGATATCTCTCCGCCACCGCCAACAAACGCCCCACTCCCGCAGACACCTCATCTTCTTTCGCAAAACGTTCCCCCGAGCCCGGAGCCGCGTTTCGCGCCGCGATCACAGACGCCAACACTTCTTTTTCATGCTTCGCAAACCCCTTTACCGTCTCCACGAGGTTGGGGATGAGATCCCATCGCTTCCTCAACTGCACGTCGATTGACGCAAACGCGTTCCTCATGGCGTTTCGCCGGGAAATGAAACCATTGTAGATGATCACCCCCAGCACCAAGAGAATGGCCAGCACGATCAGAAATTCTTTCATTGTCGCGATCATAGATTTCTCCCTTTCACCCAGCCACTATAAAGACAGGTGAAAGTTATCACCGCCAACCGGGTATTTGTTCTTCGCCATCAACGCCCCAATTCAGTAGCTTTGCCCAAGTCCAATGAAACCTTTCTTAGCCCTTTTTCTCATCCTGATCTCAGCGGGTTCGCCCTTCCTCTCAGCGAAGCAACCCAACATCGTCTTTTTCTTCACGGACGATCAAACGGTCAGCACCCTTGGCTGCTATGGAAACCCCGTCGTCAAGACTCCCAATATTGACGGCCTCGCAAAGCGTGGAACCCGCTTTCAACAAGCCTTCGTAAGCCATCCGATCTGCTGGGCCAGCCGGACATCAATCCTCACCGGGATGACCGCACGGAGCTACCGCGATCCCGGCACGGGAGATCGGGCCACAGACGAATCTGTCGCAGTTCTCTACTCAGATCTTCTTCGCCAAAACAACTACCGCACCGGCTATTATGGAAAGTGGCATTTCAGCGGCCAACGATCCTTCAACCGAAAAGATCACTTCGACGAGATGGAGGTCATCGGTCGAAATCCTTTCTTTAAAAAGCAAGCCGATGGCACCCTCCGCCACGAAACCGACCTCATTGTTGATCGCGGTATCGAGTTCCTGAAGTCTCAACCCAAGGACAAACCCTTCGCTCTCAACATGTGGTTCAATGCCTGTCATGCCGAAGACGGCGACCGCCGCCCGGGCATCGGTCACTTTGCCTGGCCTCAATCTGCCAACGGCCTCTACGAGGACACTTACATCGGACCACCCAAGCTTGCCGATCCAGCGATCTTCGAGGAACTCCCGAACTTCCTTCAAACCAGCATCACCCGCGAACGCTACTTCTGGCGCTGGAATACCGAGGAGAAATATCAAACAAACATGCGGGCCTACTACCGCATGGTCACTGGAATCGACAACGCCATCGGACGCTTTTTGAAGGCACTTGAAGATGCCGGACTCGCAGATAACACCATCGTTATTTACTCGGCTGACAATGGCTACCACATGGCAAACCGTGGACTCTCCGGAAAATGGTCTCACTACGAAGAATCGATCCAGGTCCCCATGATCATCGCCGACCCACGCGTTCCCAAAGGAAAACAAGGACAGATCGTAACGGCCCAAGCACTCAATATTGACCTTCCCGCCACCTTCCTCGACTGGGCCGGCATCGACACGCCCAAACGCTATGACGGACGCAGCCTCAAATCCATCGTTGATGGGAAAACTCCCGGAGATTGGCGGGAGGAGACCTTCCACGAGCACTTTGCAGTCCGCCACCGGATTCCAGCCTACGAAGGAATCCGTACCAAAAACCATAAATACGTTCGCTACATCGATCACGACCATGAGTTTCTTCATGACCTCAAGAGCGACCCTGACGAACTGATCAACCTCGCCAAAGACCCCAAGCACGCAAAAGTCCTTGCCGACATGCGGAAACGTACCGATGACCGGGTCAAGGAACTCGGCGGCCCGCTCGATCCGCCCAAACAAAAATTCCAGGCTTCCACTCCACCCCACCCGGTCGCCTCGGCAGCCGTCACCGTCCGCCCCGGACCTGATGGTTTCGTAAAGCTCTTCAATGGTAGAAACCTGAGTGGCTGGACCGGCGATTCAAAATACTGGTCCGTGAAAGAGGGAGCTCTTACCGGTGTCGCCGATGGCTCGCTTAAGATGAATCGCTTCATCACCTGGAACGCCTCAACGATCCGAAACTTCGAGCTTCAGGTAAAAGTGAAATTCAGTGACCGCGCCAATAGCGGGATTCAATATCGCAGTAAGATCCTCCCCGAAGTCGATCTCGATGTCCTCACCGGTTACCAATGCGACATCATGCCTCGTCCTACCAAATTGAACGGCATGGTCTACGAGGAACGCGGTCGCCGCATCCTTGCCTACACCGGACAGAAAGTCATCGTCGACGAAAAGGGTCAGTCGTGGGTCATTGGCGAAATGCCGGTGAAAGAATTCGCAGCCAACGAATGGCATGACTACCGCGTCGTCGTGCGTGGTAATCATCATCAACACTGGATCGATGGTCACCCCACCGGCGACCTCATCGATCTCGACGCCAAGGGACGCGCACTCGAAGGAATCTTCGGCTTCCAGGTCCACGTTGGGCCCGCCATGGAGATCCAGTTCAAGGACATCCGCATGAAGCACTTCCCGGATGATCTCCCCCTCCGCACCGCCGAGGACACCAAAATCCCTGCCAATGCCTACGGAGTCCGCCCCCAGGGAACGGGCGCCAAAGGCTGGAAAGCTCCCATCTACGGAGAGCAGAAATAATCAAGCTTCCTTCCTCGGTTTCATCGCGAAGAAGGCGATACCCAGTGGGGATATCAACGCGCCCAGTTCAAAGTAGATCCAGGGCCTGTAAACGACCCGGGTATTCATCGACACGAGACGCTGCCCTAAGCTTGCCGTTCCTCCGCCCCCGGACTTGGAAGCTTTTGTCACGGAATGTTCCAATGGAAATCCAATCTTCATTTGAAGAGCCACCAAAATAAGCGCGATTCCGGCAAGCGCAGGAATGGCGATACCAGATCGCCCACGGCGAAACAACGAGATCAGCGAAAGGAGAAAGCCGCCGACAACGCAAAAGAAGGCTCCCGCAATAAAAATGGCAGGATCGATCTCATTCGACGAATCATTTTCTTTTCCAGCTTGCTGACGTGATTCGAACTCGGGACCAAGGGTTCCTCCGCCATAAGTGGATTGAAATCCGGACTGACTGACCACGACCTTTTCGGAGCACTGGAATTCCAGCCACGGCAGGAAGAAGCAGAACAAAGCAGCGGCGAAAGAAACGAAGTTCAATTTGGCGATCACGACGTAAACCCTGATTGGACTGGTTAGAGACACAACGAAAAACGGCCGACCTCTTTTCAGAGGTCAGCCGTTGAATTCTTTTCTAAAAGGGAATCTTACTTCTCCTCTTCGGCCTCAGCAGTGTCCTCGATCTCGATGTCGTCATCGGCGAGGTTTTCAATGTCAACCCACTCGATGAAGGCCATCGGTGCGGAGTCACTGGGACGAGGTCCAAGCTTGGTGATGCGGCAGTAGCCACCGGGACGATCACCCACGACAGGAGCGACGACGTCAAAGAGACGCTTGACGCTCTTGGCCTGGCGAAGGAAGCGGAAAGCCATCCGGCGGGCGTGCACTCCGTCTGCCTTTTTGGTCAAGGTAATAAGCTTCTCTGCGATCGGGCGGAGAGCCTTGGCCTTGGCGACGGTGGTGCGAATACGACCGTGCTCAATAAGAGCGCAGGCTTGGTTGGCAAGCAGAGAACGGCGGTGGCCGTCTTTGCGCTGGAGTCTTACTGTTTTACAACGATGTCTCATCAGTTTGGTTCTTTCTAAAGTGTGTTGTTAGGATGACCTTACTGGTCGAGGTTTTGAGCGATAAGATCGGCGAGTCCCACGGGAGCTTCCTCTTCAACGCCGAGGCGTGGAGCAGCAGGAGCACCGAGAGCAGGTCCGGTCAGGAGTGATGGATCAAGGTTCATACCAAGACCGAGACCGAGCTCCTGGAGCTTGTCCTTGATCTCGTTAAGAGACTTCTTACCGAAGTTACGATACTTGAGCATTTCAGCCTCGGTCTTAAGCGCAAGCTGACCAACGGAGGTAATGTTTGCGTTGTTGAGGCAGTTTGCGGCACGAACGGAGAGTTCGATCTCGTTGACGCTCATGTTGAGAAGCTTCTTGAGAGCGGCATTCTCCTCGGACTGCTCGGCAGGAGCCTCTTCGAAACCAACCGCATCATCGTCATAGTTGACGAAGACATCGAGGTGGTGACGAAGAATTGCAGAAGCCTGCAGAAGTGCGTCGTGAGGCTCGATACGACCGTCGGTCCAGATATCGAGGATCACCTTGTCGAAATCGGTAATCTGACCCACACGAGTCGCTCCGACCTCATACTTGACCCGGGACACGGGGGAGAAAATCGAGTCAATGGCGATGACACCGATCGGGGCCCCATCGCGCTTGTTCTCGTCACCGGTTTTGAAACCACGGCCGACTTGAACTTCGATCTCAGCATCAAATTTCACCTTCTTGTCGAGGGTGCAGATGATCTGGTCCTTATTGACGATCTCGTAGATATTGTCGTCCTGAATGTCACCAGCGGTGATGACGCCTTCTTTCTCAACCTTGAGGCTGAGAACGCGGGGCTCCTTGGCGTGTGCAATGAACTTCACCTTCTTGAGGTTCAGGACGATGTCGGTGACATCTTCAATGACTCCGGGGAGAGTCGCAAATTCGTGCTGAACTCCGGCAATCCGCACTGAAGTGATGGCGGCACCTTCCAATGAGGAAAGGAGAACGCGGCGGAGGGAGTTACCGATGGTGTGTCCAAATCCTGTCTCTTATACACATCTGACGCTGCCGACGATCTACTCTGT
>CAJXVQ010000229.1 GCA_913060685.1 uncultured Verrucomicrobiales bacterium | reverse complement strand
TCTACACAGAGTAGATCGTCGGCAGCGTCAGATGTGTATAAGAGACAGGGACTGGGCTTCTTTGTCGTGTCGGCGGGTGACCCCTTGGTCATACCATTGAGAGGCTGGCTCTCGGTGAGAACGGTGAAGGTTTCATCGGGAATGCCAACGTAGGCACCGGCCATGCAGAGGGCATTGTCTTCGACGCCGATGAGAATGGGGTTGTCCTTTTGAGACTTGATGAGCTGGATGCGGGTGGCTTGCTTGTGGTTTCTCCCGTAGTGACCAACCCAGGTGTTGCCGAGAACTTGATGGCCAAAGCCCTTCTTGTATTCGTCGCCGCCGTATTTGAAGTCGAAGCGGGAATAGGTTTTGCCCTTGGGAATCTTGAAAGCGTGGGAGGAAGTGCGCAGGCCGACGACGGGACCGCCACGATCGACGTAGTCAGCGATGTGCTTCATCTGGTCATCGGGCAGATCCAGGAAGCGGGCGAAAATCACCATGAGGTCGGCATCCTTGAGGGCTTCGAGGCCTTTGATATTGGAGGCCCCGGCTTTGATGTGACCCTTTTCATCCACTCCAAACAGCACAGTCGTTTTGAAACCCTGATGTTGAGCGAGAATGCGGGCGAGGGCGGGGCAGGTTTCCTCGGTGCGGTATTCGTGGTCCGAGGCGACAAAGACGATGTGTTTTCCTTTCCCGGGTCCTTCGCCACCTTTGTAGGTGATTTGACCGAAAACTGGAATAACTGTGACGAGAAGGAGCAGGAAGAGCTTCATAAGATTGGTTACGTCGCAGAAGAGGGCTTTCTCGCGGAGTGAAGTGATTTTTTTCTGTCGTAACAATGCCAGCCTCGGCAGAGTGCCGCCTCGACAACACCTCGTGTTAGATTCCATGTATAAATTACTTCTTTTCTCACTGGCCCTCGCTGTTCCCGCCCTTGGCGATCATCACGGGGAAGCGCTCAAGCTCCCGGCAGGTCTGCCTGCCAAGTCCGATCCTGCCGCTCTCAAGGAAGCTGGATTCAAGCCACTTCTGAATGGCAAGGACCTCACCGGCTGGAAAAAAGTCGGAGGAACGGCCTCATACGAAATGAAGGACGGCGCTCTCCGGGGCTTTGGTAAGAATGTCAAGGGGAACACCTTTCTGCGCACTGAGAAGGAATACGGGGACTTCATTCTCACCTTCCAATTCAAATTTCTCGATAAGACCGGGAACTCCGGCTGCATGTTCCGCGCCTTTCAAAAAGACGGGAAGCCCGATGGACGCGTGACGGGATACCAGTGTGAGCACGATGATTTCAAGAATGGGAAACGAGCCAATACTGCCGGGATTTTTGACGAAGCGCGTCGTGGCTGGCTCGCTCCCGGTAAAAAGGCTCCTGCCAAGGAAAAAGCCGACTTTACCGCCCAAGGTAATCGCCTCTTCGATTGGGACGGCTGGAATACCATCGTGATCCATTGCAAGGGCAACCATTTGCAGACCTTCCTGAATGGTGAGGCGCGTGCCGACTTCACCGACACCGATGAGAAGAATACCGACCTCAAGGGCTTCATTGCCTTCCAGGTTCACGGCGGCAAGTCCGGCGATATTCTCTGGAAGAATGTCTTCCTCAAGGAGCTCTAGGAAATTTCCTGACTCCAACCACCCCGCTGCTGACTCTGGAAAAACAGAGTGACCAGCGGGTTTTTATTGCCCAGACTTCCCAGCCATGACCCGTCGTAATTTCACTCTTATGAGTTCGCTCACCCTTGCCGCAGGCTCTTCACTGCGAGCCGCTGCCAAGCCGAACGAGGTGCTCTCCCTCGGACTCCTCACCGACGTGCACTACGCGGACAAGGATACCAGAGGCTCCCGCGCCTACCGTGAAAGTCTCGCCAAAGGGAAAGAGGCCGCTGATTTTTTCAAGGAGAAGAAGCCTGCGGCGATCGTCTGCCTCGGTGATCTCATCGACGCCGCCCCTTCTGTGGAGACCGAGATTTCTTATCTCACGGCCATTACCAAGGTCCTCGATGGGGCCGGTCTTCCGCGCCACCACGTTCTCGGAAACCATTGTGTCGCCACGCTGACCAAGGAGGAGTTTTTCAAACATTCCGGTTCGGTCAATCAGAAGGGGCATTATTCCTTCGATCTGGAAGGGAAGCACTTCGTCGTTCTGGATGCCTGTTATAACGAAAAGATGGAACCTTACGGGCGCGATAATTTCGTGTGGCATGATTCCAATATGACGCCCGCGGAGATCGCCTGGCTCAAGAAGGATCTCGCTGCGACCAAATCCCCCACCGTCGTTTTCGCGCACCAACGGCTCGATCTTGATCGTCCCAACAAGCATGCTGTGAAGCAATCGGCGGAAGTACGAAAGATCCTCGAGGAATCCGGAATGGTGCGGGCCGTTTTTCAGGGACACAGTCATCAGAATGAACTCGAGACAATTGGCGGGGTTCCCTACTGCACCCTTGCGGCGATGGTCGAGGGCAGTGGGGTTGAGAAGAATTCCTATTCGATTCTTCGATTCTTTGACGACGGCTCGATCAAGCTTGAAGGATATCGCCGGCAAAAGAACCAAACCTTCTCTGCAAAATCATGAAAATCTTACTTTTCCTCTCATTCACCCTCGTCGGCCTCATGGCTGCTCCCGAAAAGTGGGAGAAAGCCATCGTGAAGTTCGAGGCTGCCGCAAAAGCCAAGCCTCATCCCAAGGGAGCCTTGCTGTTTGTGGGGTCATCGAGCATCCGCATGTGGAATCTTAAGGCCTCTTTTCCGGAGCAGCCGACGATTAATCATGGTTTTGGCGGTTCGGAGTTGTCGGACTCGATTCACTTTGCGGATCGGATTGTCATCCCGCATGCTCCCAAAATCGTTTTTCTCTACGCCGGGGATAATGACATCAACAAAGGAAAAACTGCAACCACGGTGATCGCAGATTACGGGAAGTTTGTCGCCAGGATTCACGCGGCCCTGCCCAAGACCACGATTGTCTTTCTGCCGATCAAACCCAGCCTTTCACGTTGGGAAAAGTGGCCTGAGATGAACAAGGCGAACAAAGCCATCGCGGCGATCTCAAAGAAAAATCCGCGACTCGATTACCTTGATACCGCCACTCCCATGTTGGGAGAGGACGGCAAACCAATGCCAGATCTCTTCAAAGACGACGGCCTTCATCTCAACGAAAAGGGCTATCGAATTTGGAACAAAGTCGTCAATCAGTACTTGGCAACTACGGCGTCTGCAAAACCCGTAAACGAATAAACTCCCGGTTGGTCAGAGCGACATCGGAGAGCGAGCGATAGGTCACAGTTTCGGTTCCATCGTTATTGGGAACGGATGAGACGAAAGCAGAATCCAAAGTCTCCCAGTCTTCAAGATCTGCCGAAACTTCCACGAAGAACTCGATGTTTTCTGCCGTGGTATTACGGCGAAATGTCAGGGTGAGACTTTCAACTGTATCTCCATCGAAAAGCGAGGATCCCAGAATGAGGGCGGATTCAGGACTGGGTGCGGAGTCTCCATTGATGGAGCCCAAGGCGTATTCGAGAAGGGCGTTCAGGCCATCGCCATCAAGGTCGGCATCAGGATCTCCGGTGAAGGAATCGCTATCAGTTCCTCCGGGAGTGCCACCTGTGACAAAGCTGGCGCGCCAGTTGGTGGCATCGCCGTGGGCGGGTGAGCTTGCGGGTGAGATCAGGACAAGTGAGGCTCCGTTTCCATCCGGTGCGGTGGGCCAGGGAGCTTCATCAAAATAGGTGAAGCGCTGAATATCAGCGAGGCCGGTGGCATCAAGGATGGCAATCTCCTCACCACTATTGTTCAGGCTCCCCGTGAAGACGCCGGGCGCAACGAAGATTCCGGCGATCTCATAATCGGCGGCAAAGGTGGCCTGATCTTTTACAATGACGATCCGTTGTCCGGCAGCAAGAATTGTTCCGGCCGGGAAGGTGTAGGTGATCCCGGTGAAGGAAACGTCAGTGAGATCGATGGGTCCCGTTGAGATGTTCATTAACTCAAGCCACTCGCTGGCGGTGTCATCACCCGGCGGGTTGTAATAGATTTCCGAGACGACCAGATTACTTCCGGTAGCAGGGATTCCTACGATAAAGTCAGCTTCGGTGAGGGCGGACCATTCTCCATTGTTGAAAGAGCGCGCCTTTAAAGTTCCGGTCCGGGTTAAGGTGACATCTGAAGCTCCGGAGTTGGGTTTGACCCCGCGAACGCGAAGGTCCATTCCAAGGTCACTGCTGCCTGCGGAACTCTGGTGAACCTCTACCGCGATGACATTCACACCCTCCACAAGATCGCCGGGAGCGAGGGTCAGGCTGGCAAGCGGGACGACTTCATCTTCCGGACTCGCGTTGATGGCTTCGGTGCCATAGCCAACCACTCCTGCCGTAAGGTTACTCCGGTCAATTTCCCTGCCATTGAGGTAAACGATGGCACCATCATCGCGGATGAGGTCAAAGTTCAACTGCGTGTAATCGGCAGCGCCGGTCACCGTAAATTCCTTGCGGAAGTAGGTCGTGATATTGCGGGGAGCACTTGCCGGTCCTACCGTCGTCCGGATGGTCGCAGATCCCACCGAGCCATAGCCCAGCATGGCCTGACCGGTTCCCCAGGCCGCGTCATTGTAGTCGGGGTTTTTCCAGTCGGTGGTATTGTACGAAGGATCTCCGACGACAACGTTGCTGTTGCTTTGAGCCACCCCGGTGTCGAGATAGCGCCATCCGGTTGCTTCGAAGTCGATCAAGTTATCGACAATCGCTCCACCTGTCAGCATCCCGGCAGCCGGATTGATGCCTCCCCCCGTCAGGCGGGGATCGCTGCCATCCAGGGTGTAGTAAATGTTTCCCTCTTGAGCGGTGACCATGAGGTCAAAATCGATTGGAACGACCCCGCCATGTTGGGAATAAAGCGGAGAATTGATCGCGGGATAGAGATTGCGGGCGCGAAGCTCGCGAATGATGGCGCGGCTGTCGCTCTCATCATGAAGGATGGGAATGTAGTGATTGGTCACGACATTCTGTTCAACCAACCAATGCTGTTCGCGGGTGAAGTAGATGGGATTGTTAATCGTGGGCGGGTAGTAATCGGCATCGATGTTGTTCGAACTCTGCGCGGTATTTCCATAGGGCGTGTTGTCCTGGGTATCGCCCCAGCGCGCTGACTCTGCGACGATAGCCTTGTCGATTTCGTCGGAGACCCTGCGGAAACGTGCGATCGATTGACTCTCGCTCAATCCTCCCCCGTTGAACATGTGCTTGTGAACGCGGTCGGCGAAAAGGAGACGGAATTCATCGTTCAAACGAAGACGTTGGAACGGTGCCCCCGCGCCCGATCCGCTGTTGTAGCGATTCCAGCTGAATTTATCGAGAGCGATTTCCTGATCCCAGACCTGAAAGCGGAACTTGCCGTCGCCACTGATTTCGTTGACGGCGGCATAGCCGTTCTTGGTCGGCCAGTCTTCCGCGTCAGCGTAGAAATGGAGCAGCATGTAGTCGATGTAGTTGTCGAGATCGAGATAGTCTTTGACCTGCTCGTAGTTGGCATTGTTCGTGATGCTGCCATTCAGAATCCCCATCATGGCATTCCAGCGGGGACCTGCAGCCTGGACGACATGATCCTTGTTGACCTTCCAGTCCTCTTTCTCGCCGCCGATATGGTCGGCATACCAATCGTCCTCGATGCGTTCGCAGAGGTTGTGGACACCGAAGTAGAGACCATTGTAATAGAGGTGGACGAAATTTCCGTGGCCACTGGCGTGTCCCAGATCAGTCATGCTGTCCTTCATCCAGACGTCGCGGGTGTACTGTGAATCGTTGGGGCGGTAACGTCCGCTACTCCAGGTATTCAAGGCCCATGAATCAGTGAAGCAGGCACGCAGGACGAGCTTATTAAACTCCTCAATTTCCGAGTCATCGAAAAGTGGATAGTCCAACTTCGGAATGCCCACGGTGGAGCTGAAGGTCAGGCGCATCGAGTGCTTTTGCATCCGGTTGGGAGTGCGGCTGGAGTTGCCCTGGGTCTCGATCTTGCAGTCCTCCTGGAAGCCGGTAGTGCCATCGGGTAGGATGTATTCGATCGAGCATTCTCTTTCAAAACGTCCTCTTGGATTCGTGAGGACTCCTCCGGTTCCGCCCGTGATATCGGCCTGCCTCATCGAAATTGCCACGGTAGGGATATCCAGCAGGGCTTCCTCGACAGTGTAGATTCCCAAGCCGTTGGCATTATTGACCACGCGAGGATCCATTTCGTAATCCGAGGCAACATTCTGCCCCACCTGGCTATCGAAACCCCAGTCGGACGGCCAGCCGGGAGGGTCGGTAGGTTGCTGGACGACATCATCAATGAAGATATAAGTGTGGGTATCGATGTTTGTGGGAAGCCAGTTGTTGAAGGTCGCGATTGCCCGGACGGTGCTTGTGGTATCGATGGTGATGGGTCCGGTGTAGATCGTTCCCGAGGTGGGAGAAGGTTTGGATCCGTTGAGGGTGTAGCGGATGGTGGCACCGGGTGTGTCCGAGGTGATGACGAGTTGAAAGGGATCGGTGTAGAATCCCCGGTCGGTCAGAAAATTGGTGTCTTTTACCACTCCCGGGAAGGCGGCCGCGCTATTGAGAGCTCCCGGAGTGGTGCTTTGGAAGAAGACGGGCGGCCCTCCTCCAGCCGGGATACCATAGGAAGTGTCGCCGAACTGCTCGGGGTAGCTTGGCGAAAAGCGATCATCCACTGTGGTGCCATCCGGTCGGATGATCGCAAGATACTCGCCACCGGTTGAGAGACTGAAATTGGTGTGGGCCCTTCCGTCCGCGTCAATGGTGTCCTGTCCCGAAGCGAAGACGATGAGGTATCCCTGGGCGGAAATCGTGACAGCCGGGAAGTTCCACTTTGTGGGAATGCCTTCGTTGTCTGTGAGGAAGTATCCATCGAGATTGACCACGGTGTTGTTGGGGTTGTAGATCTCGATCCAGTCTTCCCGTTTCCCGAAGCCATCCTGAAGATCGGTGACATTACGGGTGAGAATTTCGTTGAGCCGAAGGGGGAGAAGGGTGTTGGGAAAGTCAGCGACGTCGTTGGGATTGGTCCCTTCGCTGAGCTCCAATGAATCGTTGAAGCCATCTCCATCGGAGTCGGAAAGGTTGGGATCGGTGACGAACCCGCCGCTGCCCAGAATTTCTTCATCATCACGGAGACCGTCTCCATCAGAGTCAGCGAGAAGAGGGTTGGTGCCGGTGTTGGAGGGACTGACGAAGGCGCCGGTGTTGGTTTCAACGCTGTCCAATAGGCCGTCTCCATCCGTGTCGGCGAGGGTCGGATTTGTTCCTGCGCTTTGCTCCTGGAGATTACTGAGGGCGTCGGAATCGTTGTCGCCAGCACCGGTGGCGGCGGCCAGATTGGCAAAGTAGGTGAGCTCCCAGTCGTCGTCCAAACCGTCACGATCGGAATCGTTCACGAGTTCGATGGGGATGATTTCTTCATAGAAGGTCCCGGCAACATCAGTCGTGCGAATGCGGATCGAGAAAATGGTGCCGCCTGCAAATTCGTTGAGATCCCGGTCGGTCTCCAGGGCATTTCCGGTGATTCCGAACAGGGCATTGTTGGTGCTCCCGACCCCTTCCACCAGCGTGTAAGTGAAGGTATCGCCAGGCGTCGGGTCGATGGTGGTGAAGGTCCCGACCGTCGAACCAATCACCGTGGCTTTTGCGACAATCGTATTGGAAAGCACGAGGTCGGTCGGACCATCGGTCGCGACCGGATCGCCAATTTCCAAACCATTGATGAAGACATTGTGTGAGGAGTTTGGATTGGTTGCCGAGACGATCCCGTTGATGGTTAATGCTCCGCTCCCGTCCGTGGTGACGTTGAGTGTGATGACGTTATCATTGAGAGTCGCCGGAGTGTTGTTGAAGGTGAGTCGTTGCGTGCTTGAGCCTCCGCCACTCCAATCGGCTGCCCGGCCTCCGCTCGAAGAATTATCAAAGGCCCAAATCTTCACCGGGTATTGCGCGTTGGGTTGCAGACCGGTGAAAGCCAGCTTGAGCCCGGTTCCGGGAGCACTCGAAAAACTTCCGTTCGCAAAAAGAAAGTCCCGCCACATCGCGGCCTCACTGCCACCTCCGTTGCTTCCCCCGCGGTCCCGGTCATCGAGGGTGACGCCACCAATGACATCGACATCAAGGCTCACGCCACCGGCAAAATTCTTGGACCATGAATCGCCAAGATCGGAGTCCCCTGATGAAAGTGCCTGCCACCCGCTCTGGGTGATCCCGCTGTCGTTGAAATCTATTTGGAGAGCTTGCCCCATGAGCGGGAGGGCCAACAAGCCAGCTAGGGCAAAGTTTTTGAGAATCAGCGAGGTAGCGTGCATGTTAATCCAAAATCTACGCCTTCAAAGCCGTCATTCAACTTTTTAAAATTTTGGCAAGATCCCGGCCTCCGGCTTCGTCATCATCACTTCAAATCTCACTCTCAGCTTCGCCAACCCTCAAAAAATGATCACTGCCAAAACCTGTTGTTCTTTCGTTGGCTCGGTGGTGTCTCAAGAAAAAATCCCGTCACCACGATGACGTGGCAGGCACTTCCAGCCATCACAAAAAGGAGCCGGATCAGGTGATTGCAGCGCATCAGTCAGCGATGATCCCAGTTCCTCTGCCGGTGTTTCACAGCGTGTCGAGCGCTCGTGTCCGTCCATGCGGGCAACTAAACAAGGTTTTGCAAAACGTCACGCGAGAACTTGTAACGCGTGCCATTCCTCCCCATCCCAATGACGGGATACTTTCGGTTGCGCGGCTTTAAAGCCACCAGCTGGTAGGGCTTGCCCAGACTCACGAAGGCCCGTTGATAATCCCCGGCCTCCAGCCCGAAGAGGCCCGCATGTTCCTCAAAGTCACGCTCCGCCTTCTCCCGACCATCGCCCGTTCCCGGCTCAAATCGAATTGCCAAATCGAAGTTCCGTTCGTCAAAGGTTCCCTTGGCATATTCGGTATGGATGCCCCACTTCGCGCCCACCTTCTTGATCGCCTCCAGAAGCTCATCCTGAAATGCGCCCGTGACATGCCGGTCAAATCCTTCAATTTTACCTGGCGGATAGACTTTCGGATTCAACCGATAGATAAGCTTCCCGTAGGTCTCCTCCTTCCGCCCCCGCATCCAGGACTGCGAGGGATCCCGCTTCGGCCTCCGCTGATACGTTCCAAAAACCTCCCCCGTCTCCACATGGCAAAGCGCCCACGGGAACTCCGGCTGGATCACCTCATCATCATAGCACGCCACCGGCCGCGCCCCGATCCGCACACAAATTTCCTTCCACCGCTCATCGTGCGCACAGTTCTCCTTGAAGAGTTCCCAGGCCAGGGCATGGGCAATTTCGTGCAGGATGGTATCGCGCACCTCGTCCTCCGGATTCAGTAGGCAAAGCGGACGACTCAGCGAAATCTCCTTCGGCCCCATCCGGCACACCCCGAAGCGCTTCTTGGCATCGTCCAGCTTCGCGCTCCATCCCAGATCGATGAGACCATGCGCCCCCATTTCCTCTTTCAGCAGATCAAAGGCTTCGTTTAAATTCATGGCACTTTCTGAGAGAACATTAAAATTGGCGTCGCGGGAACACGATGAAGCAGGTCGAGAAAAAATTCAAATCATGAATGCATCCGCCCTCCCTTTCTCATCCGTTCATTTGGCGTTCCCCGCTCCACAAGCAAGCGTTCAAATCTCATCGCTCGTGTTCAGATCTCAAATCTCCCCAACCAAGTTCCCCATTCAAAATTCAAAACTAGATGTTCGACGTTCGGCGTTCCCCACCTCTCAACCAAGCGTTCAATTCTCATCGCTCGTGTTCGAACCTCAAATCTCACCCTGTCTCTTATACACATCTGACGCTGCCGACGATCTACTCTGTGTAG
>CAJXVQ010000228.1 GCA_913060685.1 uncultured Verrucomicrobiales bacterium | reverse complement strand
CTACACAGAGTAGATCGTCGGCAGCGTCAGATGTGTATAAGAGACAGGTCGTGAGCGATGACACTGTTGTTCTGCTCACCACCGACTCCCGGTTACGTGGAAAAGGGGATATTTCTCAACTCACGATCGCGGTCAGGGAAGGCCTGCCGGTCAAGGTCTCCGATGTCGCAGACGTGACGATTGATCGACTGCCTCGCTACGGTGGTGTGACCGCGAGTGGCAAGGGTGAAGCGATTCAGGGAATCGTTCTGACCCGGCGAGATGCTAATAGCCGGGAGACCATCAACGCAGCCAAAAAACGGCTTGAAGAAATCAAACTTGATCTCCCCAAAGGGGTCGTGATTCGGCCATTTTATGACCGTTCTTTCCTCATAGAGACCGCAGCTTCCACGGTGAACAATGCTCTGCTACAAGCCATCATTCTCGTTCTCATCGTGCTGGCCCTGTTCCTCTTTGACTTGCGCAGTGCCGTCACCGCTGGCCTGATCCTACCCCTCACGGTTCTCGGAGCCTTCTTTATGATGGAGAAAATGGGGCTGTCCGCGAACCTGATGTCACTGGGTGGTATCGCGGTTGCGGTCGGGATCCTCGTCGATTCCGCGGTCGTGATGGTGGAGAATATCCAGACGCAACTCCGCGCTCAAAGTGGTCACGACAAGATCACGGTTCTACGTCACGCGGCGGGTGAAATGGCGAAACCAATCGTCTCGGGCGTGATCATTATCATCGTCTCGCTCGCTCCCGTATTGAGTCTCACCGGGATCGAGGGGAAGCTCTTCGGGCCGCTCGCGCTGACGATTGCCATCTCACTTCTTGTTTCGCTGGTCTTGAGTCTCACCGTCATACCGGTATTGGCGACCTTCTTAATGAAGGGGAAGACCGGAAGAGAGAGTCCCATCGCATCAGGTCTTCTTTTTCTCTATCGTCCGGTGCTGCGCTTCTTTCTGAAAAGGCGGGCAATCGTCACGATCTTCGCAATTGTCCTCTTGGCGATCAGTCTATGGATCGGAAGCCGTATCGGGCGTGAATTCCTGCCACAATTGAACGAGGGAACGATTGTCCTGCAATATGAAAAGATTCCTTCGATCTCACTCGAGCGCTCCATGGAAATTGATAATGAAATTGCCAGAGATCTCATGGTTCTGCCTGAGATCACGGGTGTCTATAATCGTACTGGCTCGGACGAACTACGCCTCGATCCCATGGGTCTCAATGAGACGGATGCCTTTCTCGAGACCAAGCCTCGTTCAGAATGGCCGGATCCTGATCCAGCTGCTCTCGAGAGGAAGATCCGTGAAATCCTCTCACGCTATCCCGGAGTGGTGACCGGATTCACGCAGCCCATCGATATGCGTGTTTCCGAAATGCTCTCCGGCGTGACTTCCGCGGTTGCGATCAAGTTGACCGGCCCGGAGCTCGATGGCTTGGAAAAATTCTCGGCTCAAATCGAGGATGTCGTTTCCACTGTTCCGGGAGCCGTTGATGTTTCCCGCTCTCCTCTCACGGGGCAGCTCTATTACCGTGTCGATCTGAATCATGAAATGCTCTCCCGCCTGGGGATTGAACCTTATGCCGTCAATAAACTTGTCAGCGAGGCGATTGGCGGAACGATGGCTACCGAGATCATCGAAGGTGTCCGTCGTATTCCGGTGATCGTTCGCTATCCCGAGATCACGAGGAATGGGCCTGCTTCGATTGGGCAGCTGACATTGCAAGCACCATCGGGACAAGCCGTGCCTCTCAACACGCTCGCCAAGATCACCGAGATCGATGGCCCGAGTGCGATCGATCGTGAAGATGCCGAGCGCAATATCGTGGTAGAAGCGAATGTCGAAGGGCGCGACGTCGTTGGGTTTGTCGAGGAGTTACGAGAAGCGATCGCCGAGAAGGTGCCACTTCCACAGGGGTATCGGGTTGACTTTGGCGGCCAGTTTGAAAATGAAGCCCGGGCAGGGAAAAGCCTCATGGTCATCCTGCCTGCTGTCATTTTAGCGATCTTTCTCATCCTCTACAGCACTTTCCAAAATGCTCGTCAGGCATTGTTGATCTTGCTCAATATTCCCTTCGCATTCATTGGGGGGATTTTGGCGCTCTTCATCTCGGGCTTCTACCTCTCGGTCCCGGCTTCTATTGGTTTCATCGCCCTGCTCGGAACTGCGGTGATGAACGGGGTGGTACTGGTCTCATACTTTAACCAACTGCGGGAAGAATCGGATCTGGGAATCGATCAAGCCACCTTGGAAGGTGCGGAACGCCGCTTCCGTCCGGTCATGATGACCGCCATCCTTACCGTCATCGGCTTGGTTCCCATCCTCTTCGCCACGGGTCCGGGCTCCGAGATTCAAAAGCCACTCGCGGCGGTCGTTGTTGGGGGCACCGTCACCTCGACCGCTTTGACACTGCTCCTCCTTCCGGCACTCTACGCCAGCTTGGAAACTCGCGTTCAGCGTTGGATGGAAAGGAAATCCCGAGTATAAAGAGCCCGTGAAGAACGAATCTGAAGAAAAGGCAATGGGCGCGGAGAAACTTCGTCGCTTCATGCTGGATGATCCTCAGATTGAGGCGCTGGAAATATCCCATGAAGATCACCTGATCAAGGTGGCGACCATCGGGCCGATCGATGAGGACGACCTGAAGGAGCGCATCGGAGAAGTCTTAAAGTCGGTTGAGCGCAATTTCGGAAAACTGGACGAACTCTCACTCGGCTCCGATGCTCTCATCCGAACGCAGGAATCCAAGGAATCGACCCGGTTTGAAAAAAACACCTGCGAAACTGCTCCCAAGTTCTGGAGCTGGCGCGAGGTCCCTTGGCCCAGTGAAGAGGAAGAAGATGATCGAGAAGAGTGGCAGGAAATGGCGATCTTCGCCGCAGTTTGCGGGCTCGCCGGGATCATTGGCTTTGTCCTTTCCAAGCAGGGGCACCTCCCGTCCTTCGTGCCCATTGTCCTCTATGTCATTGCCATGATCGCCGGAGGGTGGGATGCCGCGAAAGACACCTGGGTGCTCTTGAAAAAAGGGAAACTCGATATCCATTTTCTCATGATTGCGGTCGCGGTTGGAGCTTCGACCGTCGGGGCATGGGGTGAGGGTGCGCTTTTGCTCTTTCTCTTTTCACTCTCGGGAGCCATGGAACACTTCGCTCTTTATCGGACCCGGCGTGAGATTGATTCACTCTTTGCCGCGGCTCCCAAGGAAGCAACGGTGCTGGAAGATGATGGTCAGCAACGTCGGGTTTCGGTGTCTCGAATTTCACCGGGACAGTTGGTCCTCGTGAAGCCCGGAGATGTTTTTCCTTTGGACGCCAGTATCGAAAGCGGAGAATCAGCGGCTGATGAGTCTTCACTCACGGGTGAAGCAAACCCGGTGCAAAAGGTGAGCGGAGATGAGGTCTTTGGTGGAACGCTGAACCTGTGGGGAGTGCTTAAAGTGCGTGTTCTGAAGCCAGCCTCTGAGAGTTCGATGCAGAAGATCATTCGTCTGATCCAGAGCGCGCAGGATAGCAAAGCACCTTCGCAGAGCTTCACCGACAAGTTTGGAACGGGCTACACTTGGGGCGTTCTGGCCCTGACGCTCACCATGTTTTTAGTCTGGTGGCTTGGTTTCGGAATTGCTCCGTTTGAATCAACCCCGGATCATTTTTCGGCACTCTATCGAGCCATGACCCTCCTTGTGGTCGTGAGCCCTTGCGCACTCGTGCTCTCCATCCCATCGGCCATTCTCGCTGCGATCGCGTGGGGCGCCAAGCATGGTGTTCTCTTCCGTGGCGGAGCTGCGGTGGAGAAGTTGGCCCAGATTGATACCGTCGCCATGGATAAGACCGGAACTCTCACCACCGGAAATCTGCGGGTTCAGGAGATCGAGAGCTTTCCTCCCGGACATGAAGACCGCTTGCTCGGAATCGCGTGTAGTCTGGAATCCAACTCCACCCATCCGATCGCGAGAGCAATTTTGTCTTACGGAGAAGAATCGAGCGTGCCCCTTGTTGAGGTCACCAACTTTCAGTCTCTTACCGGGATGGGACTTCGCGGCCTCACCTCGAATGGAGAAGTCTTTCTGGGTCGACGTGATCTCCTGAAAGACGGACCTCTCAAAGATCTTGTCGCCAATGCCGCCACTCTCCAGTTGGGATACTCCGAAGTCTGGATCATTGCTCCGGACGCAGCAGGACGTTTCATTCTCAAGGACGAGATCCGCGAATCGTCAGCGGCAGTCCTGGAGACTCTCAAGAAGTCGAATATTCGGCCGCTTATGTTGACGGGTGATCGTTCCGAGGCGGCTCTGGAAGTGGCCAAGCAACTCTCGCTGGACGAAGCCGATGTCCATGCCGGGCTTTTCCCGGAGGACAAGGTTGCCATGATCCAGAAGCTCGGAAGCGAAGGCCGTAAAGTTGCCATGGTCGGCGACGGAGTGAATGATGCACCCAGTCTGGCCGCCGCTTTCGTCTCCGTGGCGATGGGCGGCAGGGGAAGCGATGCCGCGCTCGAACAGAGCGAAGTCGTTCTCATGAATGATCGTATTGAAGGCTTCCTCGATGCTCTCCGACTCAGCCGTAAAGCCCGCCGGATCATCCGTCAGAATCTCGTCATCAGTCTTGGAACCGTCATCCTGATGCTCTTTCTGGCCCTCGGCGGGCAACTCCCGCTGACCCTCGGAGTCTTCGCCCATGAAGGGAGTACTGTCTTGGTCTGTCTCAATAGTTTGAGACTTTTGTTTGGCAGGGTCTGATTTTGATCTCTCCAATCACTTGGAGGAGTGATCACCTTGGTTGCGAGTTTGCCATTCGAAGGTTGCCTAACCTTGGGAGAGAGGCATTATGAGGGAATGAAAATGATCTTCTTGGTTTGGCTGGGTTTCTGCGCATTGCTTTTCGGGGAACCCCGCGATTGGACGACGGCAGAAGGTGGAAAGACGATCAAAGCAGACTATGTGAAGTCAGCGGATGGCAAGGTGACCATTCGGCGGGCGAGGGACCGGCGTGTCTTTACCATTGATCTCGCGACTTTGTCGGAGGCCGATCGGGAATGGGTCAAGGCCAGGGAGCTTGAGATCGAGGAAGAGAAGGTTTCCGGCGAAGGCAAGGAGGCTTCCGATGAATTTGCAAAGCTCTTGAAAGGGGAGTGGGCCCGGACAGAGGGTCATGGCTTGAAGTATCGGCTCTTTGGTGAGCGGAAGATGAAGCGCTCCAAGGAGGCCGGCTACCCGCTCGTCGTCTGGCTACATGGAAGGGGTGGGGATGTCATGACACCGAATGAGCCTTGGATGGCAAAGGTTTTTGCGAGTGATGAAAATTTCAAAAAGCGCCCCTGTTTTATTGTCGCACCGCAGAATCCCGATCAATTGGGCTGGAATGGCGATAAGGCAAATGGCGTTGTTGAGATTGTGCAGGAGCTTTTGAAGAACCTCCCGATCGATGAAGACCGGGTTTATTTGGCGGGATACTCGATGGGGGGATACGGGACTTTTCAGATTCTCTCCGATGAGCCGAAGCTCTTCGCGGCGGGAGTTCCGATTGCGGGTGGTGGGAATCCGGCTTCAGCATCCAATTTCAAGAAAGTTCCGGTCTGGGTCTTCCATGGGGCCAAAGATCCGACTGTCCCGGTGAGTCAGAGTCAGGGAATGGTCGAGGCCTTGAAGAAAGTGCGAGCCGAAGTGAAATACACCGAATACCCCGATGGCGATCACGGCGTGGTCGGGCAAACTCTCGCAACCAAGGAGCTGCATGAGTGGATCTTTGCGCAAAGCCGGGGTAAGAAAAAGTGATATCGAAAATTGTCACCAGCTCCTGCGATATCGGGTGAAGGAGGAAGTGGCACATTCAGGGGAAAAGAAGCAAAGGAAGCAAGATTCAGGTGGCGGAGTGAAAGAGTTCGGAGTCCGGAGGACTATTGTATTATTCCTTCCCGCCTCGACGCGGTGGGGGATCTCATCCTCAATCCTGCAACTGCTCTTATCTGATGACTCTAAAACGCCCTCTCTCAACCGCCGTATTTCTCGCGGCCACGCTTACCAGCACCTCGGTCACTCTTGCCGACGTTACCGTTTCAAAAGTATTTGGAGACCATATGGTTCTGCAACAGGGGTCGCCGATCCGGGTATGGGGAATGGCCGATCCGGGAGAAGGCGTCATCGTCTCGCTCGGTGGTAAGAGCGCAAAAACGAGCGCTTCCAAGGAAGGCACATGGCGGGTTGACCTCCCCGCATTCTCTGCAGATGGCAAAGCCCACACCATGACGGTGAAGGGTAAGAACACAATCGAGCTCAAGGACATCCTGCTCGGCGAAGTCTGGATCTGCTCCGGTCAGTCGAACATGGAGTGGGCCGTGAACCGCTCGCTGAATGCGAAGGAGGAGATCGCGGCGGCGGACCACCCTCAGATTCGTCTCTTCAATGTTCCCGGACACGTCGCCAAGCCGGATCCGGAGAACGAGGTCCGCGGCCAATGGCAGATCTGCTCGCCGGAGACCATCCCGGGCTTCACTGCGGCCGGCTACTTCTTCGGGCGCGAACTTCAAAAGGAACTTAAAGTGCCCATCGGACTGGTTGGGACAAACTGGGGCGGGACACGCATCGAGCCGTGGACTCCGCCGGTCGGCTTTAAAGCTGTTCCGGATCTGAAGGACTACGTCGAGAACCTCGAAGCGATCGCGAAAGCGCGCAAGGAAGGCGGCAAGGCACCCAAGCCAAAGGGCGGTGCGGTGCAGATCTACAACGGAATGGTGCATGCCCTCACTCCGCTCAGTGTGCGTGGCGCGATTTGGTATCAGGGCGAGTCAAACGCCGGAGACGGCCTGCGCTACGACTACCTCAAGGAAGGGCTTGTGAAAGGCTGGCGCTCTGTTTTCGAGAATGACGATCTTTCCTTCTACTGGGTCCAGCTCGCAAACTTCCGGAACCCGGAGGACAAGCCCGAGGGCGGCGGCTGGGGGCCCGTCCGTGAAGGTCAGCGCCGTGCCTTGAGGCTAGCCAAGACCGGCATGGCGGTCATCATCGACATCGGAAACGCCAAGGACATCCATCCCAAAAACAAGCAGGACGTTGGCAAGCGACTCGCGCTCCTCGCTCTCGCGAAAGACTACAAGAAGGACGTCGTATCCTCCGGACCACTCTACAAAGGCATGAAGAAGGAAGGCTCGAAGATCCGCGTCTCCTTCGACCATGTTGGCTCCGGACTGATGACCGGCGAGAAGAAGGGGCTTGATCCGGTGAAGGAAACCAAGGGAGCCGAATTGGCCCGCTTCTCAATCCAGGACAAGGCTGGCAAGTGGCACTGGGCCAAGGCAAAGATCGACGGCGAGTCGGTCGTGGTCTGGCACGAAGATGTGAAAGCCCCCCAGCACGTGCGCTTCGGTTACGAGTCGAACCCGGTTGGGATCAATTTCTACAACAAAGAAGGCCTCCCGGCGTCTCCGTTCACAACGGACTAGGGAGCAACAATACATCGGGTTTCGGAGTTCTCTCCTGCCAGTTTGCCGAACGGGTGGCCATCGCGCCTTCGGTCGATTGTCAATTGGGTGAGCACCTCTTTGTCGGTCCGTATCCGATATATGGCATGGTGCTAAAAGGAGAGTGACCGGAATGCCAGTCGCCTTCCGGGGCTCGCCAAGGAAGGCCTGCCTCGAGTTGTTTGGAGCCGCAATCGATACGGCCACGCAACTGGAGCGAAAGTTGGTCGGACCATTGGCGGAGTTGAGGGCGCGAGCCCGGCTTTAACTGATCTGAACAGAATAGATGGTCAGGGGACGGGAGTTCACGTGGTCTGATTCGGTTGAATGCCGTGCGGGGTGGCGGAGCGAATTGCCTTTCTCATGACATACAAACCGCAAACAGTTCGTAGAATCTAATCTGGATCCATGAAGAGAATCTCTAATCGCGCCCGTTTCGTTCGTTTTCTTGTTTCAACCTTCGCGGTGTTACCGGGGCTTTCCGGTCTGCACGCGGAAGAGAATTGGGCGCAGTTCCGTGGTCCCACCGGGCGCGGGCATTCGACGGCGGAGGATGTTCCGATGACGTGGAACGAGGGCTCGGTGGCCTGGAAAAGAACTCTCAAGGGCGAGGGACAGTCGTCCCCGGTGAACTGGGGCGACCGACTTTTCCTCACCAGTGCTTCGGAAGATGGCAAGGAACGCTACGTGTTCTGCTTGGATCGCAAGGACGGCAAGATTCTCTGGGAGAAAATGGTCCCGTGTGCGGCTCCGGAGCATCCGCACAAGATGAACAGCTACGCCACTCCCACTTGCGCCACGGACGGCGAGCGGGTCGTGGTCTTCTTTGGTCCGGGTGGACTGCACTGCTTTGATCTCGAGGGGGAAAAGATCTGGTCGCGGGGCGTAGGTGCGTTTCCTGGTCCCTGGGGCGTGGCGGCTTCTCCGATCATTCTCGGCAGCCTTGTGATTCAGAATTGCGACGCGGAGGGATCTTCTTCACTCATTGCTCTCGACGTCAAGACGGGCGAGCCTGTCTGGCAGACAAATCGCGAAGCGAAGCCTCGCGGAGGCTGGAGCACGCCGATCGTGATCGAGGATGGCGGCCGCAAGGAGCTGGTCCTGAATGGGGAGCTGGGAGTGCGCGGCTACGATCCGAAGACGGGAAAGGAGTTGTGGTTCTGCAAGGGCTTCAATGGACGGGGGTCACCGGTTCCGGACTTCGCCAACGGTCTCCTCCACGTTGTGAGCGGGAAGCCGGGCGACACCTACGCCGTCAAACCGGGCGGGAAGGGCGACGTCACGAAGTCGCACATGGCCTGGCATACCAAACGGCGAGGTGGACGGGACCTGCCATCGCCGGCGGTGGTCGACGGTTACCTGGTCGTCGTTTCGATGTCCGGCACCGCAACTTGTTACGATGCCAAGACCGGTAAGGTGCACTGGGAGGAGAAGCTCGGCGTGAAGGGGGAGTTTGCTTCCGCGCCCTTGGTCGTGAAAGGGCATGTTCTCATCCAGAATGTTTACGGAGGTGGGACCCTTGTGATCAAGCCGGCCAAGAAACTGGAGATCGTGTCCAACAACTCCCTCGGCGCGGAGGTGTCGGAGATCTTTCGCACGACCCTGGCCCCGATCAAGGGACAGATCTTCGCGCGCTCGCTATCGACCCTCTATTGCATCGGGAAGTGAGGGTGTGCCGCCAATCTTCACAACTGCAACGACATGAAGTTGAAGGGTGAGGATGAGGGGAAAGAGGCGTGACTCGATCTTGGCTCCGAGACCAGCCCTCCGGGATTTCTCGAGGAAGACCATGGTCAAGGTGCCCAAATTTAGCGGGTAAGAGGAGCTTCAACGAGCATCCAAGGCCAAGGTTTTTGGCGACCTCTTGGTGATCGGCCTCTTCGAGGTGATCAAAACCTTGTCGCAACAAGGAAAAAAATGGTCGGGGCGACAGGATTCGAACCTGCGACCTCTTCACCCCCAGTGAAGCGCGCTACCAAGCTGCGCTACGCCCCGACACTTGCCTTTCAGCGCGCGCGTTTTGCCAGAGATCACCTTTTTGGCAAGAAGTTTTCGCTTGGGTTTGAGAATTCTCCGATGTGGGCGTGATGGGTTTGCTTTTTTTGGAGGCAGGGGACAAGGTTCGACCAGCGAATGGCTGCAAGTAAAAAAGTTGCATGGAGTTTGGAGGATCTCGTTGATTTTGAGGTCGCGGTCCAGGAGTCTCCCCGTGTCGATACCGAAGTGGGACGTAAGATCCGCGAAGGGATGTTGACGCGTGATCACTCGGATTTCGTGGAGCGGCGCCGGGGATTTCAAGAATGGCTGCGTTCCAAGAAACGGGGGAGCGGGGCGAAGGTGGTGTCGGTGACCCGATTTCTTGGTTTGGTTCTTTTGGTAGTGACCTTTTTACTCGGGGTGGGAGCTGTCTCTTATACACATCTCCGAGCCCACGAGACCGAGGCTG
>CAJXVQ010000227.1 GCA_913060685.1 uncultured Verrucomicrobiales bacterium | reverse complement strand
CGGCATACGAGATCAGCCTCGGTCTCGTAGGCTCGGAGATGTGTATAAGAGACAGATCCTGCACAATACGCTCCATGCGGTTGGTTTCATCTTGTATGGCGGAGACCTGACGGGTCATGGATTCATTTTCTCTGGAGATTTCTCCAAGAGCGAAAAGGCGTGCCTTGATGGCAGTGAGGGGATTCCGAATTTCATGAGCTACCCCGGCGGCAAGGGTGCCAATGGAGGCGAGATTTCCTTGTGAAGTAATGGTCTCTTCAGCCTCGGCCAGACTCATTTCGATGGGTTTTAAGAATGCGATCTTGGCAAGCCAACCCATCACGAAGAGAGAGGCAAAGAGGATGCCGAGAGCGATGGAAATAGAGTATGGCATGCCTTCGACAAGAGACTTGTAGTCCTTGATCGAATCCTTGAAGGACTCACGCCGGGAGTCGCCGAGAAGTTGAGCAATCTCGATAATTTTATCACGCATTTCCTGGATCTTTTCCAAGTCATGAAAGCGCTTCTCTGAAGAGCCCTTCTTCACCCAACTGGTCGTGATGACTTTCATTTCCTTCTCGAAATTCAGGAGTTTCGTAGAGAAGTTTTTGAGAGCAGCAAGCTTGCGATTCTCCTCCGCCATTTCGGTCTGAGCTTGGCTGAGGGTTTCACGGAGTTCGGTGAGCAACTCTTCGAAAATTGCGGCCTGCTTTGCGGTGCTCCGGATTTTAACCAAGAGAAGACTGGCATGGCATCGTTGGAGTTTCCATTGGAGTTCCAAAGAGGGCAGGCCGTCGCCGAGGCGCTGGAGTGACTCGCTCAAGCCACTGATACGTTCTTGAATTTCGCTGAGCGAATCGGATTCGTTTTCCCCCTCGTTGTTCTCCAGGCCAGCGCGAAGTTCAACGAGGAAAAAGGTGAGCTTTTCGTTGAGACTGGAGAAAAGACTTTCTTCGTCTTCCAAGTCGAAAGTTTCCTTCCGGGAAGACAAAAATTCGATGAGATCTTTTTCGAGTAGATCGAAGCGCTTTGAGTAGCTCACATCTCCGGTGATGTGTGCCCGGAGGGCGACTGACTGGAGTCGGTAGATCTGCGCCCGGAACCGCGGATTGAAGCCTAAATTTCTCACATCCAGTTCTTCAGATGATTTTTCAACCTCATCGATCCGCCCGATGGATTGGATCGCGAGGAAGCTGCCCAGAGCAAGAGCCAGAAGGATGATTAGGATGAAGGCTGAGAAAAATGCTTTGAGAGCGCGCTCAGAGGTAATCACGCTCTAAATTGTAAGGGAACTTGGCCGCTTGCCCACCTCTTATGCAAATAAATGGAGGTCTTCAAAGGCCTCTCTTTTTGGAGGAGTGGATGGGAGACTCTTCTTATGACTCGGGGGGATGACTCTTAATCAATCGTGTTTTGTCGTTCTTCCGAATTGCCAGCGGACGATGTTTTTGATGTCGCGGGCGATGTAAATGAGAGCCGGGAGAAGGAAGAGGGTGATGATGGTGGCGAAGAGGATCCCAAAGGCAAGAGAGGTCGCCATTGGCTTGAGAAATTGCGCCTGGACTGCGTCCTCGAGGAGCAATGGTGCGAGGCCGAAGAAGGTAGTGAGCGAGGTCAGGAGGATGGCGCGGAAGCGATTGATTCCAGCTTGCGCGACGGCCTTGGTGAAAGGCGTGCCATCTTCACGGAGATCATCGAGGTGACAGACGAGAACGAGAGAGTCGTTTACGACCACTCCGGAAAGGGCGAGGATTCCGAAGATTGAGAGGATGGAAATGGGAATATCCGTGATGTAGTGTCCAAGGAGCGCCCCGATGAAACCGAAGGGAATGACCGACATAATGATGAGGGGCTTGATGTAGCTACGGAGGGGAATCGCGATCAGGATATAGATAAAGATAATTGAAAACACGAAACCGATAAGAAGTGAATCCGTTGACTTTTTTCGTTGCTCGACTTCACCTCCCTGGCTGGTGGAAATCTCGGGGAACTTGGCGAGGATTTTCGGGAGATCTTCCCTTTCGAGTTCGATGAGGATGTCACTCGAAGAGGTTTTTGCTTTGTTGATGGAGGCTTCAACCGTGACGACTCGTTTGTTGTCGTATCGTTCGATGGAGGCCAGTGAGGTGGAATATTCTGTCTGCGCGACGACGGAAAAGGGAATGGTGGTGCCGTCAGCTTTCCGGACGCGCATGTCGCGGAGGGTCTCGAGCGAGCCACGTTTCTCGATGGGGTAGCGGACCATGACTTTGACTTCATCGCGGCCACGCTGGACTCGTTGGGCTTCACGGCCGAAGAAGGCGTCACGCACGTTGAGGGCGAGGTCGCGCTTGGTGAGATTGGCGGCTTGGCCCGCCGGTGTGATGGAGTATTGAATCTCGGGCTTACCCGAGTCGAAGGAGTCGGTGACATCAAAGACAACGGAATAGGTCTTAATGATCTCTTTTAGCTCTCCGGCGGCGGCTTGCAGTTGCTCAAGATTATCGCTCTCGAGGTTAATGGAAAAATCGCCACCGGGGGGGCCGGCTTTGGCCCGGAAAGAGAGTGCCCGTGCACCTGCGATGGGGCCCACTTCGGCTCTCCAATCTTTTACGATTTTGGGAGTTGGGAGAAATTCGCGTGTGGTTGAAAGCGTGAGTTCGGTGACGATCGAGGCCTTTGTGTTCGTGCTGGCGGAAATTTGAACTTCGAGAAACGGATTGTGGTTGAACTCCGCCTCGTAGCGTTTGCCGAGAGTCGCGGCAGCTTCTGCGATTCGCCTGGCGTTCTGGTGGAGGTAATCAACCGATTGCCCTTGTTCCAGCTCAAGGTTGGCGGTGGCATTATCGTTGTAGATATTGGGGAAGAAAACGAAACGAAGTTTTCCGGCGGGAAAAAGTCCGATGGTAAGAACGAAGACTCCGATAAAACCGGCGAGGACGGCGTAGCGCCAGGAGAGGAGAGTTCCAATGACAGGGCTGTAAACGCGGGCGATGAGCCAGGCCAGGCCACGCGAGACGGACCCTTGCAGGCGCGCCCACGAGCGGGAAATTCGGTTCCGCGGTTTCTTGTGAACATTGATATGGGCGAGGTGGGCGGGAAGGATGAGTTTTGATTCGATGAGGGAAAAGATGAGGCAAAAGACAACAGTAGTGGCAATCTGGCCGAAGACATTTCCCATGCGACCGCTGACCTGGGTCAGGGGAAGGAAAGCCGCAATCGTGGTGAGCACTCCAAAGGTTGCGGGAGTGACGACGCGGCTCACGCCACGGACGGTGGAACGGAGGTGGGCTTCGGGATCATCGGGTTGATTTTTTTGGCCTTCTTTTTCCGAGTAGATTGATTCGCCAATCACAATGGCGTCGTCCACGACGATGCCGAGGACGACGAGGAAGCCGAAGGCGGAGATGACATTCACCGACATGTCGAGGCCGGGAATGGGGAAGAGGGCGACCGCTCCCGCAAGCGAGACCGGGATGCCGAAGGCAACCCAGAAGGCGAGGCGAAGATTCAGGAAGAGCATTAAAATTCCTAAAACGAGGCAGACGCCGAGGACTCCATTATTGCGGAGGAGGACGAGTCGGTCGCGGATGCTCGTGGATCCATCGAGCCAACTTGCGAGGGCCACTCCAGCGGGAAGATCCTTGTAATCTTCGAGGACTTCACGGGCTTGCTTGACAGCTTCGATGATGTCGTCGTCACCCTCGGTGGTAATGTTGAGGCTGGTTGTGGCTTGGCCACGGAAACGGTTGAGAAATTTCTGATCGACGAAGCCATCGCGGACAGTTGCGACGTCTTTGACAAAGATGCGGGTGCCATTCGGCGAAGTGCGGACGGGGATCTCTTCAAAGTCTCTTTTTCGGTAGGCCTGATCGCGGGAGCGGAGGGAGATGTCTCCTCGATCGGAACGGACGTCGCCACCTCCGAGGTCGAAAGAATTTTCAGAAATGGCGGTCGCAAGTTCGTCGAAGGTGAGATCGTAAAGACGGAGTTTTTCTTCAGATGGCTCGATGGAAATTTCGTAGTCACGTGAGCCGAAGGTTTCGACCTTGGAGATTGCGGGTTGGCGAAGAAGGGCATCGCGGAGGCGGCGGGCGGCTTCCTTGCGGGTGGCTTCGGGGACGTCGCCGTAGACTTCGACCCAGAGGACGCCGCGGCTGCGTTTGTTATCGAGAACAACGGGGTTTTCGGCTTGCTCGGGAAAAGAGGGGATGGAATCGACCTGGACCTTGACGTCATCGAGGAGGGTCGCGATGGGATATTTTTCCTTCGCTTCGATGGTGATGGTGGCCTGACTGTCGGTGCTCACCGAGCGGATGTGCGAGATGCCATCAACTCCCTGAAGGGCTTCTTCAATCTTAATGGCAACGCCGCGTTCGACATCCTCCGGAGTGCCGCCGCGAATGGGGACTTCGACGGTGACTGATTCGGATTCGAAGGCCGGGAATCCTTCCTTACGCACGTTGAAGGCGGTGTAAACACCTGCCGCCAAGATGGAGAACATCAAGATGTTTGCCACGACCGGGTTCGAGGCGAACCAAGTGATAAAGGGGTGCTTTTGGAGCGGATTCACGGCCGGGTGGTGGGTCTGACTTCTTGCCCAAGTTTAAAGTTGGCGAGCGGGCGGGGAATGACGCGGAAGGGAGGTCTGAGCGAGGGTTCGTGGAGTCGGACGAAGAGGTTGCCGGATTCGCTCGCCAGTCGCTCGGCAAAGAGTTTTACGAGATGGTTGTCGTCATCGAGTGCCCAGAGGTAGGAGTCGTTGACGAGAGCTGCTTCGGGAATTTCCAAGGCCGCGGGGAGAGGCCTGGCATCAAGGCGGGCGTTGACGAAAAGTCCGATCGAGAGGTGTTCTCCGACGAAAGGTTCTGCGACTTCAACGATGACAGTGAGGGTTTGGCTTTCCCCGATGGTCGGCTCGATCCGGGCGATCTTACCCTGCCACTCGTGACCCGGTTTGGTGGGGCTGGTGAGCGTGACCTTGGTCTCTTGCGTAAGATCAAGGCGCGCGGATTGAGACGGCGTGAGAGGGAGTCGGACCTCCACAAGTTCGGTGGCGACGAGGCTTCCTATGGGTTGCTGTTCGTTGGCGAGATTTCCAACTGACGCGGTTCGAGAAGTCACAATGGCGTCGAAGGGGGCATTGATCATGGTCCGGCCCAGATCGCCCTCGGCTTTCCTGACCGAGGCCATCATTGATTCGATCTTGGCCTCGGCCGCGATGATCTGTGGTTTGCGTAGAACAAAGTCGGAGGCCTTTTTGAGATCGCGACCGGAGGCGATCCAATCTTCGATCGCTTGTTGGGCCTGGATTTGTTCCTCGGCATAGGCGAGCTTCGCTTCCGCGAGATTTGCCTCTTGTTGGATGAGGAGGGATTTGTAGGAGCGTTCATCAATCCAAATGAGGGTCGTGCCTTCCGGGATGATTTTTCCGACACGAAAATCTTTGGAGACCGTCACAATGAGCCCGCTGATTTGCGGAGTGAGGGTAGTTTGAAAGTGGGCTTGCACGGTGCCGAAGCTCTCGACACCGGGGGCATACTCAGAGGGCGAAACTTCGATGACTTCTGCATGTGCCGAGTATTCCGTGGAGGAGGTGCCTTCTTTATCTGGTCTCATGTCCTTGAGTTTCTGAAAACCAAAGAAGGCCAATCCAAGGAGGACAAGAGGAAGGATGATTTTAGGAATGATCTTCACTGTTTTTAGTAGGCTTTACCCAGGGCAAGGGCGAGGGTGACGCGATTTTGGTAGCGCAGTTCGCGAACCAGGATGAGAGCTTCTTCTGTGAGAAAGGCACGACGTTGCGTGTCGAGGAGAGTGAGGATTTCGACGAGTCCGGATTCGTAATTGCGTTGGATTTGGGATTCGGCGTTTTTGGCGGCAGCGAGGGCCTTGACGAGGGCTGCTTCCCGAGCGGCGAGGAGGCCTTCCGATCCGAGGGCGTCCTCGACCTCGCGTAATGCGGTGATGACGGTGGAGTGGTATTCGGCGACGGCGGTTTTGGCGCGAGCGTTGGCGGCTCCGAGTTCGGCCCGCAAGGCGCCGCCATTGAAGAGCGGAGCGGTAAGGTTTCCTGCGATTGACCAGACGTTGAAGTCTGAATTTGTGAGGTCGCTCAGTTCAGATGATTGGCGGCCGGTGCTCCCGGTGAGACTAAAAGAGGGGAAGAGGCTGGCATGGGCGACCTTGACCCGGGCATCGGCGGCACGGATTCGTTGATAGGCGGCATCGATATCGGGGCGATTTCGAAGGAGGCTGGAAGGGATTCCGGCGGCGACGCGGCGATTGAGGGAGGGCCAGGAAGAGGCGGAGCGGGAACTGTCGGGATAGCCGCCAATGAGGGCTCCAAGGAGACGGCTGGCCTGGTTGCGGAGGTTGGTCAACTCGGCGAGGCGAGCTTTGGCTGTTTCGACATCGGTCTTGGCGAGGCTGACATCGCCGAGGTTTCCGGATCCGATCTCGAAGCGGCGGTCAACGAGATTAAAGGTGGACTCGAAGCTGGCTTGGCGGCGCCTCGCAAGGTCAACACGCCGTGTTGCTCCGATAAGCTGGAAATAGGCTTGGGCGGTTTGCGCGGAGATGGATTGGAGGGCGGAGCGGTAGTCGGCCTGAGCGGCGAGTTGGTCTTGCGAGGCTGCGGTGACCCCGGCGCGGATTCGGCCCCAAACGTCGAGTTCCCACTGCACATCGAGGTTGGCGGAGAAGCGCTGGGCATCGAAGGTGCCAGCGTCGAAACCTTGGCCGGAGGAGTTGCTCTGGCTGCGAAAGCCATTGCCATTTGCGCTGATGGATGGCAGGAGAGGAGACCGGCTGGAGCGGGTGTTGAAGCCCGATTCCTCGAGTCGCGCGGCGGAGGCTTTGAGGTCGGGATTGGCTTGGGTCGCGCGGGAAAGATAGGAATTCAAGCCGGAGTCTGAGAAGAGCTCTCGCAAGCTTGTCGCGATCTGCGGAACGGGGGGAGGAGTGGCGTCAAAGCGGGCCGGGACTTCTCTCACCGAGGCCTTGTTCGCAGGCAGGCTGACACATCCCGTGAGAATCAGGGCAAAAGCCGGAAGGGTTGGGATGAACTTTGAGGGAGTCACGGATTGATAACAGAGGCGTTAGTATAGGCCAAAATGATAAAGCCGCTCACCTTAAGATAAGATGAACGGCTTTCAAAAAGTTGCACTTTCAGGCAATCAGCGGCGAGGCTGATTTATGCTCCCATTTTTGCAGCCTTGTTGGCGCGTTTGCGCTCGTTGGGATCAAGGATGCGCTTGCGGAGGCGAAGGTAGTTCGGAGTCACTTCCACGAGCTCATCGGGGTCGATGTATTCAATGGCGCGTTCGAGGGAGAACTTGAGCGCAGGTGGGAGTTTGACGGTGTTGTCTTTTCCGGCAGAGCGGATGTTATCGAGCTTCTTGGCCTTCACGGGGTTGACCGGGAGGTCATCGGCGCGGGAGTTTTCGCCAATCACCATGCCGGTGTAGACTTGTTCAGTCGGGTTGACAAAGAGGGTGCCCCGACCTGCAAGAGCGGTGAGGCTGTAGGCGGTGGCAGGACCGGTGTCCATGGAGACGAGCGTGCCGGCTTGACGGGTGACAATGGTGCCGGCCCAAGGCTTATATTCGTCGAAGAGGTGGGACATGATGCCGTGACCCGAGGTGATATTGACGAGCTCAAACTCGAGGCCAATGATGCCACGGGTTGGGATGTTCGCGGTGATCAAGGTGCGACTCGACGCATCATTGGCCTCCATGTTTTCCAGAACGCCTTTACGGTCGTTTAGGATTTTCAAGATGGGGTTGGCATACTCGGTCGGCATCTCAAGGTAGAGAGTTTCCCAAGGCTCAAGACGCTTTCCGTTTGCATCTTCCTGGAGAATGACAGTGGGTCGTGAGACGAGAACTTCGAAGCCTTCTCGTCGCATTGTTTCGACAAGAACGGCGATTTGCATCGCGCCACGAGCGGAGACGTTGAAGGTTCCGGCGAGGTCGGTTTCTTCGACATGAATGGAAACGTTTGTCTTCATTTCACGGAAGAGACGCTCGTGGATGACGCGGGATTGAACGTGCTTGCCGTCTTTGCCCACGAAGGGTCCGTCATTGATGGAGAACTGCATCTGCACGGAGGGAGGATCAATGTTTACGGCTGGGAGAGCCTCGGCTTCTTCGTCACCTGCGATGGTTTCCCCGATGTCGGCATCTTCAAATCCAGAGATGCCGACGATGTTTCCTGCGACACCATTCTCAGTGTCCTGAATTCCCAAGTTGTTGTATTCGAAAACCTTACCCACTTTGGTTCGGACCTTGGTGCCGTCCTTCAGGAAGCGGAAGACGGTGTCGTTCTTTTTGACAGAACCAGCGAGGATCTTACCGATGGCGATACGTCCAACGTAGTCGTCCCAGTCGATGTTCGAGACGAGCATCTTGAAGGGGGCTTCGGCATCGACAATTGGAGCGGGGATATTCGCGACGATGGCATCGAGAAGGGGAGCGCAATCACCTTCGGTGGCATCGTGTGAGGTTGAGAAGAAGCCGTTCTTGGCTGATCCGTAGAGAGTGGGTGCGTCGAACTGATCCTCGGTGGCATCGAGTTCAAGGAAGAGCTCGAGAACCTTGTCGTGAACTGCGAGAGGGTCGGAGTTTGGACGGTCGATCTTGTTCACGACGATGATGGGCTTCAGGCCTTCTTCGAGAGCCTTGCGAAGAACAAAACGGGTCTGTGCCTGTGGGCCGCCGAAGGCATCGACGACGAGGATCACCCCATCGACCATTTTCATGACACGTTCCACCTCACCGCCGAAGTCGGCGTGACCGGGAGTATCCACGATGTTAATCGTGTGACCATCCCAAGGGACCGCGGTGTTTTTCGCTTTAATGGTGATGCCTTTTTCCCGCTCAAGATCCATGGAGTCCATGGCGCGTTCGGTGACGGCCTGGTTTTCGCGATATGCGCCGCCGGCCTTGAGGAGCTCGTCGACGAGAGTAGTTTTGCCATGGTCAACGTGGGCGATGATAGCGAGATTTCGGAACTTGGACATGATGGTGGCGGATGGGTTTTAAGACGCCACCGAATCGGATGGCGAGCGCTGCTTGCCTTAGAAATGCGGGAAAAGCAAGAAATCGCTCGATTTGAGTGAAAAATGGGGAGAGCGCTTCCCGGGATCATGGCCCTTGGCTGGGCGAACCAGGCAAGGGGGAGAATCTTGTCATTGGGAGGACCGCCGCGAATCGGGCTGACTGCCCGGTCGATTGTCAGACCGGGTTGATCAGGTAAGCACCTTGAAGCTATTTTGCCCGGAGTGGAGGTATCGGTAGGCGATCAGCGAAGCGAGCCAGGTCGTGGGAATGGCCCAGAGCAGGCCAACGAGCAAGGCGAGAGCGCCTGCGATAATGATCAAAAAGCAAAGAAGGTAGAGACCTAGAAGTGACAGCGCATTTTGTCTCGTGAGGTGATAACTGTATTTGAGTGCTTCGATGGGCCCGAGGTTCTTATCCACGATGGCTTGGAGGTAGAGACCAAAGCGGAGGGCGACCCAGATTCCCGGGATGATCAGGAGAAGGAGGCCGACAATGAGCATCAAGTAGAAGAGAATGGAAGCTGCCACGGCGACGAGAAGCTTGGATCCCTGGGAAAAGAGTTCACCGATCTCCGGAGCTTCTCCCTTTAGGAGACGATGCCCAAACTGGATGGCACCCAGGCTTAGGAAGAGGGAGAAAATATTGCTGATAACATTGGCCAAAAAAGTGACTGGCCCGCCGCCGCCTGTTTCGAAGGTGAGTTGTGAGTCATTCATCATCCTGGTTGTCTCAACTCTGGTAGGCTCGATAACGGCGGCAATGCCTCCAAGGACAGCGCCAACGACGAGTGAGATCACGAAATAGACCAAGCCAAAAAGGATGATCTTGCCGAAGTTGGCGAGGGTGTATTTCCTGTCTCTTATACACATCTGACGCTGCCGACGATCTACTCTGTGTAGA
>CAJXVQ010000226.1 GCA_913060685.1 uncultured Verrucomicrobiales bacterium | reverse complement strand
TCTACACAGAGTAGATCGTCGGCAGCGTCAGATGTGTATAAGAGACAGCTTAAACAATGGTCCGCTGTAAGGAATCGCCTTCCCGTAGGTTTTCGCCAACGCCCACATTGCGAGACGTTTCCCAACATCCACTTTGTTCGACGGATGAATATCGCTGTCCCGCAGATCAATCGTCACCGCCATCCCCGTATTCGGGATCTCCAAACTCAGCCGCTGTTCTTCCCGCAAACGAATCCAACCAGCCGCGCTGTCGTTGAATGACGGCAATTGAACAAAGTAAAACGGCAGATCATCCTGCTTCCAGACACGCCTCCATCCCTCTACCAAGGCGCGTGTTTTCTCGCGGTAGTTTCGCGGATCTTCACCCCTCCCGGCATTCGACTCGCCCTGATACCAAATGAATCCCTTCAAGGCATACGGCGCAACCGGTGCAATCCGGGAGTTATAAATCCGCCCCGGCCTCCCGGCCGTGTTCCGAATGATTACTCCGCCCTCAACCTTTCCCAGCTTCTCCAGTTCGTCAGCCTCCGATAACTCCAGGATCTGTTTAAGCTCGGCTCTCTTCTTAAACTGTTCACGGGGAATGAATCCCTCAATCGGTTTCCCTCCCCATGAACCCTCAATAATCCCAACCGGCATCTTCAGTTCATCATGTAATTCCCTCGCATAGAAATAGGCTGCCGCCGATTGACCGGGTCTGTTCTTCGGCGTGTCCAACTGCCACGTCACCGGACCGGGTAATTCGTCAAGTTCCTGAACCGTGTCCCCATTCCCAATCCGCATCGTTCGAATCAATCGTGACTTCGGCTCCGCAATCACCTCGCGCACGAACTCAATCTTCTTCGCACATGCAGCCAGATTCATCTGCATGTTCGACTGCCCGCTGGCATACCAAACTTCCCCCACGAGAAGGTCGCGTATCTCAAGTTTTTCCTCCCCGGAGATCACGGTCATCCTATTCCCGACGGCATGAGCCTTCAGCGGTGCCAGCTTCACCATCCACTTACCGTCGTCTCCAGAAATAGTGGACCTAGTTTGCCCCCCAAACTCAACCAACACTTTGACATCAGGTTCAGCCACTCCCCAAACCGGAACCTCAACTCCACGCTGTAAAACCCCGTGATCAGAATAAACGCGCGCGATCTTCAGCTCACCTCCCATGCTGCAATTCGCAAAAGACAGATGCAGCAGAGTCAGTTTTACAAGAATTCGTATGCTCACGACACTGAGCCTCGAACGTCAGTCTCACCCCGTCAACTCCAAGACCGGAATATCATCGACAAGGGCAAGTTTACTTTCTCACCCCTTCAACAAACCCAGATCCATGGTGCTGCTGCCAAAGCTGCCCACATCAATGTGGTGTTTATGGAGAAGCTCAAGGTACAAGTTGCACAGTGGCGTTGGATTTTCGAGGAGCGTATGTTGCTGGTGTCTATATCCTCCGCCGGCCACAATGGTGGGAAGATTCTTGCAAGTGTGATTTGAGGAGTCTCCGAAATTACTCCCGATGACAACCGTGGTGTGGTCCAGAAGAGTCTCCTCTCCTTCCTTGATCTGATCCAGCTCCCGGAGGAACTGATTCACATGCTTGAGAATATCCATCTCAATCCGGCCTAGCTTACTCAGGGCATCAGCTCTGCCCGCATGATGGGATAAGGTGTGCCAGCCACCCGTGGCGCCCGGCACTTTGATCGCTCCGTAGATCCAGTCCAAGGAAAGCGTGATCACCCGTGTGGAATCAGTTTGAAAGGCCAGCTTCGACAATTCGAAGAGGTTCCTGACCTTGCTGGAGAAAGCGAATTCCGGATCCTCGATCAAGGTGTTGGGCACTTCCGGCTTTTTCGTTTTGAGCCAGAATTCTTCGTGCTGGAGTTGCTTCTCGAGCTCGGAGATCACGGTTCGGTAGGAATCGATTTTGGAGAGGTCACCACCACGTGTCCTGAGTTGCTCCATATCCCGATGAAGGCTGGCCACGATTTGTTGATCGTTATGAATCTGACGGCGCTTCGCGGTCAGATCCTCCTCGCCGAAGAGCTTATCGAAAATCAACCTTTCATCGTGCATGGGCGGAATCGCCACGCCCCGATCGTTCCAGGAACATCCCCAACCACGATCGTAAATGCTAAGGGGGAGGAAAGGGAAGCGAGTGTCGCCTCCCATCTCCCGAGCAAGAACTTGATCAAGGGAAATCGTGTTCATGAAATTTGTCGCTTCGGGACTCGGGGCTCCGGTCAGGAAGGATTTTTCCGAATCATGGTTACTGGTTTCCATACCGGGGTGGAAGAGATTCTGGAAAACCGTCATCTTCTCATGAGTCGCCATTCCCTTGAGATACTTCGAAGTGGAGAGATCGCCTCGCTTGCCGGGGAAGAAGTTAGGTTTGTAGAAGCCCAGCGAGTTGCAGATGAAGATGACCCGCTTCGGCGGCACCTTGGAGGAGGGCGCGGTGGCCGCCCGCAGATTCAGGGACTGGAGGGCCAGAGGCAGGGCCGCTCCGAATTTCAGGAATTCTCTTCGACTGTAAGGGCTCATTTTTTATCGGTGGTGAGTGAATAGGCGAGGACTTCCGTCAGCAGGTTTCTCATGTGCACATTGCCGGGACTGCTTGCAATGAAGTCCCACAAGTAGAGGCGCTGTTTCAGGTCGGGTTGGTCGCCCTTGGCATACTCAAAAAACTTCTTCGCGAAATTGTAGGCGACCTTGCGTTCCCCCGCGAGGAGGAGTTTCTTGAGACCGAAGACATCCTCGAACTTGTCCTTGCCCATCTCGCCGGAGGCATCCACCGGTGCGCCCAAGCGGTAGTAGCCCTTCAGTCGGTAAATAAAGGTCGCGCTGTGGGGTTGCTTGATCTTGTATTTCTCACGCCACTGGCCGGTGGCATCAAAATTCTCCAAGGCGAAGCCGTAGGGGTCGATGCTTTTGTGGCAGGCATAACACGACTTCTTGTTCTTGTGCTGATCGATCTGCTCGCGAAGCGTCTTGGCTTCTTGACCGTGCTCGGGCTCAAGCGCGGGCACGCTCTCGGGTGGAGGCGAAAGCGGAGTGCCCACGATGTTTTTGGAAATCCAGGCTCCGCGTAGGATGGGTGAAGTATCGTATCCGTCCGTCGTCACCTTGAGCACACTCCCCATCGTTAAGAGCCCTCCCCGGGGCATCTCGGCAGGAAAGGAAACCCTGCGCATCTCCTGGCCGATCACCCCTTCCACGCCATAGTGCTGGGCGAGGCGTTGGTTGAGGAAGGAGAAGTCGGAATCGATCAACTTCCCCGCGGGAAGGTTTTCCCGGATGAGGTGATGAAGGTAGGTCCGGGTTTCGATCGGCAGGTAATGATTTAGCAGGTCGTCATACTCGGGATAGAGCTTGAGGGATGGCGTCACCTTATTCAGCAACCTAAGATTCAACCACTGGTCGCTGAAGGAGCGGATCATTCGGTGACTGCGCTCATCACCAAGCATGCGGTGGATTTGAGCGCGCAAGTTGTCGCCTGAGAGTTGGTCGGATTTGGCGAGACGCAGTAGATTTTCATCGGGGACCGACAGCCAGAGGATGCGCGCCAAATCAGCGGCCTTGGCATAGGATGGGTTGACATGCTCGCCGGGTGCCATGAGGAAACGGGGTGAGCAGATGATCGCCTTCAGACCGACCTTGGTGGCCTGGACAAAGTCGCCCTCATCCGCGAGCCGACGCAGCCCGACTCGAAAATAGGGCGCCAGGTCCTCTTCGCTCAGTTTCGATGAAAAGGCCTTTTCGGCAAATCGCCTGAGGACCGTTTTTAAGGCAGCGGGCGAGCGGGCGGCGACCGTGATCAGTGACTTCGAAATCCCACCACTCACCGAGGTGAGCACATCCAGTTTACCGATGGAAGCGAGGGACTTGCCATCGAGGGCAAGGGCGTCCGTCACCAAAAATCTGATAAACCGGCTGGTGGTTTTCTTCGGAAAGAGAATGGCTTGCTCACTCGCCAGCTTGATCTCCAGTTCCCCTGCCACGATTGGATCTCCCCAGGACTTGCCGTCATCAGAGAGATGGATCGCGTAGCCTTTGATTTGACCGTTGCCATTGCCTCCCGACCAGGTGGCGTAGGACAGACCCCCGATCTCCACGCCATGCGGGTTCTCCAGAATGACGAAGTGAGGGGGCTTGGCCACGGTCGGCTTGAAACGCGTATGCCAGAACGTTTTGTGTGACCCATCCTGCATCTTCTCTTTCTCCATCCCCTCTTGGAAGCTGCTCACAGAATAGGTGCCGCCAATTTTCTGAAGGTCCGTCTGAAAGCCTGATTTCCGAACAGCGTGACGAGGCTCGGCCTTCATTGGCAGATCGCCAAAGACCGTGGTGTAAGACGACGGGGGCCATTGGTCGGTGACCGGACCCCGCGCTGTCAGCTGTTTGATGTAAGCTCCTTCTTTCGGGTTCTTCTTGCGGAAGGTGTGCCTGGAATAGCTGTGGACCGAGACGTTCTCCCCCGGTTTGAGAAAGGCGCGGATGGTATGCGACTTCAGCTCCTTGTTCCCTAGCGAGATCACGCCGACGAGGCGCTGGGGCTGCGGGCGGTCATCGGCGTAGTAGTACTTTCCGGCATAAACCTGCAGGCTGACATCTTCCTCGAACTCCACCACTTTCGCGGCGTCAAACGTCAGCTCATACCAGCCCGCGACGGGAGGGTCAAAGTTGTCGTAGAAAAAGGAATAGCTGTTGCCATTATTGGCCCGCGTCCAGGAGAACAGGATGCCCTCTTGATAGGGACGGTGGTAGATATTGTAGGTCTCGTGGCTGTCCTTGACCTTGTTGGTCACCCAGGTTTCCTCCGATGGAAACCCGTCAGCAGGAAAGGCGAAGTCGAGCATTTCATCGGCGACGGTGAAGTAGGAGCCGAGCATTTCCCGACTCAGCTGAATCTTCCGGTTTGAATCAAAATAATGAGCACCACGATCCTCGGGAATCTTGTTCGCCAGGTCGAGCCCGGTGCCTAGCAAATCATTGACCGACTGCACAAACTCATGCCGACTGATCCGGCGGAATGATTTCGGTGAGTCGTTCTTCTTCTTTCCCGCGAGCCAAGCTAACACCTCTTTTCTTTCCTTATTGTCCGGCTGGTCTTCCTTGGCGGGTGGCATTTTTCCCGTGAGCAAGTTTTCAAACATCAACGAGCCATCCCTGTCACCCTCGGCCAAGAATTTTTCGAGGTCAAATCCCCCTTTCTCCGAGCCGTCACCGTGACAGTCGAAGCAATAGTGCTCAAGAATCTCGGGCACCTTGTCCTCCTCCGCTCCGGCATGGGAGTACGAGAAAATCATACCCGCGGAGGCGAGGCGTAAAATGGAAACAATGGTTCGATTCATCGCTTGGTTTATCTATTGAGAGGGTAAACTAGGTTTGACTGGTTGGCGGTGTTATTTGAGTGGTGTCTTTTTCTTCGGCGCAGGGCGTCTGAGGGGTGCCCCCTCCTTCGGCACGAACGGGCTCTGTTGGACTTTCATCAATAGGCTTATCGGCGAACCGGATGCGCCCATGCCCCAGCGGTAGTAATTATTTTGGCCACTAATCGACCTCATTGCGCGACCGTAGGGATCATTGAGCCCGTAAGGGATGCCATCCATTTCTTTAATGTTCAATATTGCTGCGGCTTCTTTCAAATAAGGCAGGGCAGGTTGGAGTGCGGCATCGGCTTCCGGCGGCTGAGTATCAAGGATACCGGAAGCGCGCATACGGGCGGAGACGGAAGGACCGACCAGCGCCTGGCTTAAGACTTCAACGGCATCACCGTAGTAGCCTAAATTACAGATACTCTCGGCAGCGACCAGACGCACGCTGACCGACCTATCCTGCAAAGCCGTTTTCAAGTGAGGTATAATCTGCGCAACGGTATCGGGTACGGCTGTCTGCGTGATCACCCCCAAGCCTGACACCGCCCAAAAGCGAATGGCTGGATCGGGATCTTGAGTACGCGTGATCAATTCATTCATCCCCTTTTTGCCTTTCAGTTGTAAATTCGCGACTTCAAGAATTTGTTTATAGTTATCTAAGCCTGCGCCAACTTCCCAATGGCATTGCTTGCTTTCGGCACGCTGATGCGCTTCGGCTTCTGCCAATAGACCGAGGTCGCGTGTTTCCACCATCCACTCATCTAAACGTCCGCGCATGCGCTTGATCGTGTCAGCGTGTTTCGGATCGGCGGCTAGGTTCCGGAGCATCTGCGGATCTCTTTTGGCATCATAAAGTTCCTCAACCGGCTTGAAGCGCAGGGTCGGCATTTCCTTGGCACCCCCTAACTTTCCCGCACGCGCGAGTTTGACCCACTCAATGATAACGGGTGCTTCAAATTCATAGTCTTCGTGAGGCTTGTAGGGGAGTTGCGGATAGAAGTTGCGTTGGTAGCGGTAGCGTTTGTCACGAATACTACGGATCATTTCAAAACGGCTGTCGAGGCGGTCTCGTGTCGCGACGACGTAGGCGCGAGGTGTTGCCTTACTCTTACAAAGCAGCGCCCGACCATGCATGTGTTTCGGTGTTTCCATGCCGGCCAGCTTCAAAACCGAGGGGCCCATGTCCATTAAAGTCACCAAGTCATGAATCACCGAACCAGGATTCGCCGGAGCCAGGTGGCGGTATTTTTTCGGGTAGCGTACGATTAACGGCACATGTGTGCCCTGCTCCCAGACCGTGTGCTTGCCGCGAATCATCCCGACGCCATGATCCGCCCAGACGATGATGATGGTATCTTCCCACAAACCATCTTTCTTGAGCTGAGCGAAAATCTCACCGGCACGGTAATCGACCTGTGTAACGGCATCGTAATAGCGCGACCACGCTTTGCGAAACATCGGCACGTCCGGATGATAAGGCGGGATCAACGCTTCATCTGGATCATGGAAGTCCTCCGGCTGAAGGCGGTTCAAGCGTTTCTTAACAATGACATCTTCCGGGATTTTAGTAATACTCGAATGGCACTCATGAAGATCAAATTTGGCAAAGAACGGCTGCTCAGGATTGGGTCGATTGCGCCAATGGGCCCGCCAACTGGATTGGTTCCAATTGTCACCGCTGATATTGTAATCCTTCTTCTTATTATTCGTCGTAAAATACCCTGCCTCGCGCATCAGATTAGGAATCATTTTCAGAAACGCAGGTGGTTTTCCCACGTTGCTGCGGTGGTGCATGGTGCCGAGGGTGGTCGGATACATTCCGGTGACGATGCTGGAGCGCGACACCGAACAGACCGGGCCGACAGAATAGGCATGCGTGTAGCGGATACCTTCCGCAGCAAGCTTGTCGAACACCGGTGTCTTAGCATAGGTGTCGCCGTAACACCCCATCATCGGCGTGATATCCTCGAGCGCGATGTAGACGATGTTCGGGGAAGTCCGGGCCGGACTGGCATTTGACGTTCCATCCTTTTGCGGCTCCGCCGCGGACGCGGCGACGGCCAATCGAAATGTCATCGCAGCCCCCAGGACGGCCGAGTTCAGTTTCTTAATCTTAATCATAATCTGTTTTCCTCCTGACGGGACGCTAGGGTTTCGCTGGAACGGCTGTGGGAATCGTTGCCTTGTGGGATTTAAGCAAGGCGTCCAGCTGAGCCTTCATTTCCGCCGCTTTCTCCGGCATCGAGGCGACGAGGTTCTTTGTTTCGCCGATGTCGTTTTTCAGATTGTAGAGCTCCTCGCGACCGTCTTCGTAAAAGCGAAGATACTTCCAGTTTCCATCCCGGATGACTGATCCTGGTTTGGAGTGCGGGATATGTGGGACGCCGACCGGATAGTGCCAGACCATGGGGGCGCGCTCGAAATCCGCATCGCCCCTGAGGCCTTTAAGAAGGGGCACCAGGTTCACGCTGTCCTGATGGTTTTCAGGCTGCTGTTTCAGACCCGCCATCGCGAGCAGCGTGGCGTAGAAATCGACCCCGTGAATGGGTGTGTTACACACCGAACCGGGCTTGATGGCTCCGGGCCAGTCGATGATGCAGGGCACCCGGATGCCGCCTTCGTAGAGATCGCCCTTGTAGCTGCGCAAGGGGCGATTCTCCGTCGCCCGCACCATGCCACCGTTGTCGGAAGTGAAGACGACGATCGTGTCCTTTCGCAGCCCCTTCTCGTCGAGCCAGTCGAGCAAGCGGCCAACGTTCTCGTCGAGAGATTCGACCATCCCGGCATAGGCGGGATTCTTGAGCTTCACCTTCGCCTGGCGGGCTTTCGCGGCGTACTTTTTCGTCTTCTCCGGCTTGCTGTGGAACGGACCATGCACCGTGTAGTAACTCATGTAGAGCACCCACGGTTTGTCCTGCATTGCGAACCCGTCCATCACCCGGATCGCCTCGCTGGTGATGCGATCGGTGAGGTATTCGCCCACGGGGCCGTCCTCGAGATTCGGCATCTGGTAGGGACTGAAATACCCTTTCACAGGACGTCCCCAGAAACTACCCGCAACGTTGACGTCAAAACCCTGGTCGGTCGGGAGGCGGGGCTCCGTGCCCTGGGAGAGATGCCACTTGCCGAGAAAGCCGGTCTGGTAGCCTTCGTTCTGGAAAGCTTCGGCGAGGGTCACTTCCTCCAACTTCATAAACTGTGAATCCTTGGAGCGTTCCAACGTTTCTCCGTTCAGCTGGCTGAGAAAGTTGTCCACGAAGCCCGTGTTCGACGGAAACTTCCCGGTCATGATGGCCGCGCGTGAGGGAGCGCAGATCGGACAGGCCGCGTAGGCGTTGGTGAAACGCATGCCCCCGCCGGCGAGCTTATCGATGTGGGGCGTCTCGTGGATCTCGTGCCCGTAACACGCGAGGTCCCGCCAGCCCATGTCATCGACGAGGATGAATAACACATTCGGACGATCAGCCGCGGATGCGGCGAACCCACAGAGGAGGAACGCCGCCCAGAAAGTATTAAGCGCTATCAGTTTCATGGATTTTCGGGGACGATGGGTTCGAGCGTTTGTTCATCTTTCACCGGATACACCGCGCCCATCGATTCCAATTTACGAACCATGCCCTGCATCATTTGCTGGAGACATTCGGGATTCTTTGATGCGAGGTTCCGTGACTCGCTGGGATCGTTGGCGAGGTTGTAGAGGGAATAGCGATCCTCGCCTTCTTCCAAGTACTCGTAAATCACCTTCCACTCCCCTTCTCTCCAGGTCGTGAAAAAGTTGCTCACCCCGCGGCGAGGATGCGGGTAGTGGTTTAAGAATTCGTTGCGATGCTTGGCGTCTCCATGACCTGAAAGCAGCGACGCAAGATCCTGCCCGTCGACCGGGTGGTTTGCGGGAACGGGTGCCTCTGCCAGGTTCGCGATCGTCGGGAACAGATCGGAACAGGTTCCGATTTCCTGGCGGATGCTGCCAGCGGGGATCGGGAGTTTTTTCTGCCATGGGTTGTCCGGATCGGCTTTGCCCCAAGCGGCGATGAAGGGAACCCGCATGCCGCCCTCCCACTTGCCGCCCTTGCGACCGCGTAAAGGAGCACTGGCGTCGATGGCGTCCACGTCCGCGGCGGGAGCGTCACCGCCATTGTCGCCGAGGAAAAGGATGAGCGTATTCTCCGCGATCCCTTTCGTCTCAAGGTGGTCCATCAGGTCGCCGAGGGACTTGTCCATGCCTTCAATCATCGTGGCGTAGGCCTGGTAGGTTGGGGACTTTCCTTTGACGCGATAGTTTTTCGAAAATCGTGGATCGGATTGGAACGGTAAGTGGACCGCGTAATGCGACATGTGGAGGAAAAATGGCTTTCCCGCTTCCAGCGCTCCGTCCACCTCGGCCTTCGCTTCGAGCGTGAGGGCTTCGGTCAGGAAGATGTCTTTACCGTGATACTTGTCGAGGTCAGGCACGGGTCTCGCAGGCAGATTCTTGCTGTTTTTCCTGAAGCCGTTCTTGCCGTAATACCTGTCTCTTATACACATCTGACGCTGCCGACGATCTACTCTGTGTAG
>CAJXVQ010000225.1 GCA_913060685.1 uncultured Verrucomicrobiales bacterium | reverse complement strand
GAGATCAGCCTCGGTCTCGTGGGCTCGGAGATGTGTATAAGAGACAGCTGCAAGCTCTCAGCCTTTCTCTTTCTAAAAAAATCCAACACACCTCCATACGAATTATGAACTCAATCCAATCGATTCGCCGAAAATTCGGCATCGTCCTCCTCGCCCTCTGTGGCTTCTGCGCCACAGGTAAGGGTGCCGCCATCCAGGACATGAACGCAGATGCGCTCAAGGCCATGAAATCCGGCAAGTGGGCCGAGGCCCACCAAGTGCTCGTCAAGGCGACCAATGCCTTCGATGCGCGCGCGCTCCAACTTTACGGACCAAGCTTCGGCTGGTTCTGGTATCACCGCGGATATTGCGAGATCAAACTCAGTATGTTCGACGACGCCATGAAGTCGTTTGAGAAGTGCTACACCAAGTACAAGAACACCAAGCCCAAGCCCAACGAGGCTCCAAGCAAGAACATTTATAATAAGAAGGCGCTCCTCATGTGGGGACACGCTGCGAAAGGTGCCGAGGAATGGGCGACCTCCATCCGGATGTATAAGAAGTTCCTTGCTGAGCGCGACCCCACCCGGGATAATTATGAGAAAGGGGTCTACTTCATCAACATGGCCATCAATCACTATAAGTTGAAGAAGATCTCCGAGGGGAACAACTACCTCGAGACCGCCATTAAGGGGAAAGTCACTTTCCCAACTCCCAACAAGGGAATCATGGCAGCCTTTAACACCATGGTGGCAGCCGTGATTGAGGAAAAAGACGAAGCCTCTCTCCTCAACTTCCTCGGTAAGAACCGGGCTCATATCAAGCTCGAGCCCTTCGAAGCTCACGAGTTTTCACCTCTCTTCATGAAGTTGGCCCAAGATGCCCGCTCGGCTGAGATGATCCGTTCGACCTTCGAACTCTACTCGCTTGTTCCCAGCACGGTCGCGGCCATCGATGACATCAAATCACGTCTTGCCACTCTCTCGACATACGACCGCACCATTCGGGACGGATCGATGATCGTGAAAAGAGGTGACCTGACTGAAGACCTCACCGAGTTGGAGAAAGCGGACACTTCCGGTAAAGTGAACGAGGTTTACGCCTACTTAAATACCGCCGTCCTCCACGAAGAAGACGGAAACATCCGTGGTGCCTTCGCGGTCTACGAACAAATGGAGCTCTACTTCCCCAATGCCAAGGTGATGCGCGATGGCAAAGTCTCAGCAGGTCGTGAAAACAATCTCTACAATCTGGTTCGGACTTCGGCTCTTATTGGAGAAGTTCTCACCACCGAGCATTACGGTTCGATTTTCCTCAAGGACTTCCCTGAGAGCAAATACGTCAAGGAGGTGCGTCGCATGATGCTGACCAGTCTCTTCTTCAATGGTGAATACGAAAAATGTGTCGAAGTTGCCGAGGTCATGCTTCCCAAATTGACCAACCCATCGAAGCAACATGACGTTTGTCTTTTTGTTCTCGGTGGCAGCAAGCACTACCTGGGACAGTTCGTTGACGCCCAGCCGCTCTTGAACGACTACATCAAGATCTACGATAATAAGGACGGCGATAAACTCCGTGTTCTTGCGGCCTCGTATTTTAAGGCCGCCAATTATTCACGACTTCAGGAGTGGACCGAGTCCGCCAGGCTTCTCGATGTCTTTTTCGAAAGGTATCCAGATCCCAAGACCAACGTCTACTTCCCGTTCGCACTCTTTGACCGGGCCAACTGCTACTATGCTGAGAGCCAGTATGATCCCGCTCTCGAAAAGGTGACCCAGATCGAGACGGACTTCCCGGGTGTTTCCGTGATGGAGCAGAATCTCGCTCTAAAAGGCAATATTCTCGAGGGTCTGAAGAAGCCCGACGAAGCCGAGCAGTATTACCTCAAAGCGCTGGCCTTGGCCGAGCAAAAGAAGAACGACATGGTGGCTGGCGAGTGCCTTTTCTATCTCACGTCACTCATCGGTAAGGAGAAGATTGGCAAAAAGCCCAATCCCCGCGTTGCTGAAGCCGTTCCTTACTACAACGAGTTTTGGGAGAAGTATGGCAACGATTCCCCCTTCAAAGCGAAGGTGGCAGTGGCTGGTATTCCCGGAATGCGTAAGATCGGCAAGATCGACGAAGCTTTGGAGCGTCTCCAGACTGTGATTTCAGGGATCGCCAAGATTCCCGGAACTCCGGGACTCGAGGAATCGATTGGTTCCTACACCGATGAATATCTCGAGGAGAACACTCCCGAGCAACTCAAGGATCATTACTATTCATTCCCGGGAATTGATTCCCGCGATATGGCAACTCGCGCTCTTCTCCGTATTGCGATCATCGGCGTGTTCGAGGAAGTCCTCGAAGCCGCCGACCCGGCCAAGGAGGCTGGAAAGGCACGTGATGCCGAGGCCATGATCGGAGTGCTCTTCAAGGAACTTAAGAATGACTTCTCACCCAAGGACCTCTCGAACTTCATCCTCGTGAGGGTAGGTGACTTCATCCGCACCAGGACATCCCAGCCTCAAGAGGCTCGTATCTACTACGAAGAGGCTCTTGGCCGTGCAGATGACCAGTCGCACAAGTTTGCGGCCATCTTTGGCCTTGCTGATGTCTACTCCAAGGGCACCAGTGCCCAGAAGTCCGAAGCAATCACGCTCCTCAAAAGAGTCATTGATGATTCCGACGATCTCGGAGAGCAGGAGGAGGCTCTTTATCTCACGGCCTCCATCCATGCTGATAATGGCGACTACGACGCGGCCATCGCTTCTGCCAAGGAATACCTCGGAAGTGAGAAGAATTTCCGTAGTTACGCCGTGCCTTGCCGGATGCTCCTCGCAGCATCTCATGACAAGGCCGGACGCGTCGATGATGCCCTTTCTGCCTACCAGCAGGTTTGGATCTCAAGTATGGGAACGATCAAATATTCCGCTCCTGCAATGAAGCGTTGGATGGAGATTCTCTGGGGCCGGGGCGGCAGCAACAAAGGCAAGAGCGATCGTCAAATCTCCTATGAAGGAGGTTACAAGTATCTCAAGATGACCGCGCTTGCCGTGCAGAAAGCTCCTGCCAAGGAGAAGGCCATGTGGGACAAGGTGACCGAGCTGGTATCGACCTACGAAGCAAACTCCGATACCACCAAGGTGGTCGAGAAAGAAGACAAGTAAGAAACGAAAACAGAATTCAAAACAGAATACAGATATGAAAACGATTCTTACGACAGCCCTTTTCCTCGCCGCGACCTTCGGTACCCTCTTCGGAGTGGAGCCCCGGATCCTTATCATCACGGACAAGGATACTTTCTCCGGATATATGTTGGACTCCAATAAGTCCAAGTTCTTGTGGAGAGAGACCCAGCAGACTCTTGTCAAGAGAGAGCAAAGTCTCCGCACCTGCACGGTTTACTTCCTGCAAGCTCCTGAGTTCACCGAAGCTCTCGAACTCTACAAAAGTCGCAACTACGAGGCCGCAGCGGCCAAGTTCGCGGCTTGTGCCGAGCTCTACAGCAAGTTCACCGAGGTGAAGGGAAACCCGTCTTCGATGTCCTCCTTCTACGAGATGGAATGCTACCGTCGCCTGGAGGACCTTGAAACTCTCTCTGAACTCGCCGGGAAATTTGATCCCGAGAGCCTTCTTTATAGCTATCAGAAGGTGCAGTATGAAATCTACGGAGTATTTTGGGACGCCGTGCGGACCAAGAGCTGGAGTCGTCTCGATGCGATCTGCCGTGACGAGAAGTGGCGCGGCCGCAAGCTTCCAGGAAGCCTGCGTGCTCAGATCGCCTACTGTCACGGTCTTGCTCTGGAAGGAGCTGGTCAGCCCATCAAGGCGCTCAATGCTTACAACAACGCCTTCGTCGCTGATTTCTCAGCTTCCGAGGAACTGACTCGTAAGTCTTCCTTGAACTGCCTTCGCATCCTTCTCGACCATAAGGACGTTAAGACCACCATGGAGCTCTACTCGGGTGAAGATTACAGCGATGACTCCAACGGAGCTGCTCTGATCAAGGAGGCGACAGCATTACTGAAGCTCTGGGACAAGGTCCTCGGAGCCGGTGAGGAGATCCCTGCCAAATACAAGATCTTCCTCAAGTATCCTCCCAAGAACGGCTAGATCGCCTCTGGTTGACTTTCAAAAACGGCGGTTCCCTGATGGGAGTCGCCGTTTTTTGTGATTCGTTGAGGCCAAGGCTTGACGCTCTCCCGAGCGTCAAGTGCTTCGCGAGGGCACTCTGGAGAGAGCCCTTCCTCCGGAATCTCGCTCTCCCGAGCGTCAGGAGCTTCGCAGGGCATTTTCGAGAAATGCTTTCAGAGGTCGGTTGGCCGAGATTGAAGGCGGGAGCCGCGGTGGGGGCGACATGATCTACTCGGGAACAGCGGCAAGCTTGGCTTCAGGATAGATAAACTCTTTTCCTTCGTAGTTTCTCAAAACAGTCCGCTCTTCGTTCGATTCAACGATATACTGGGGATTGATGGGGATTTTCCCACCGCCTCCGGGGCCATCAACAACAAACTGCGGAATGGCGTAGCCGGAAGTGTGTCCGCGGAGGCCTTCGATGATTTCAATACCCTTTGCGATGCCGGTGCGAAGGTGGGCGGTTCCTTGAATGAGGTCGCCCTGATAGAGGTAGTAGGGGCGAACCCGGCACATGAGGAGCTTTTGGACGAGGTCCTTTTGAATCTCGACCGAGTCATTCACCTTATCGAGGAGAACAGATTGATTCCCCATGACGATTCCCGCATCGGCAAGGCGGCCAAGAGCATCGTGGACCTCGGTGGTGAGTTCTCGCGGGTGATTGGTGTGGATGGAGATGAAGAGAGGGTGAAATTGCTTCAACATGGCGCACAGCTCGGGCGTAATGCGTTGGGGGAGGAAAATGGGGATACGGGATCCAATGCGAATGAACTGGATGTGCGGGATGGCGTGGAGCCTTGTGAGGAGCTTCTCGAGCTTGGAGTCGGAGAAAAGAAGCGGATCGCCGCCGGAGAGCAGGACGTCACGAACCTGTGGTGTTCGTTTGAGATACTCGATGGCCCTGTCCCACTGGGTTTCCAGCTTTTGGTCGGACACGCCGGAGACGACCCGTGAACGCGTGCAATAGCGGCAGTAGGAGGCACAGCGGTCGGTGACCAGAAAGAGGACCCGGTCAGGATAGCGGTGGACGAGACCCGGAACGGGCATGTGGGAATCTTCTCCACAGGGATCCGCCATTTCCGAGGGGTCGGTATAGGTTTCCTCGATCCGTGGGATGACCTGACGGCGCATGGGGCAGTCGGGATCCGTGGGATGGATGAGATTGAAGTAATGGGGTGTCACCGAAGTGGCGAGCTTTGTGCCCGTGAGTAAGATCCCGGCCCGCTCTTCTTCGCAGAGCGTCAGATGTTTCTCGATGTCAGCGAGGGAAGAAACCCGGTTCTTTAACTGCCATTTGGCAGAATTCCAGTCATCGGCTGATACGTTTTCATCCGCCCAGTAACCGGGCGCCGGGGAAGTGAAGGAAATGTCGCTCAAAACTAGGAGGAGGATAGATTGATATTTTGAGAAGTCAAAAAGGAGAGTTTGAGTTCGGGGGGAGGGAAGTTCTACGAAGCCGGGTGGCCTGAGAGATTCTGGTGATCAGAGAGGCTTCATTGCTTTGCCCACGTAAGAAGCCGCTAATACCATGGGCTTTGATTGGGGTGGCGGCTGCGTGAGTCGCCCGGATGAAGAAAAACCAAAATTCTTTGCGGGTTTTGCGCTCAATTGCGCATGAAGAAGTGTTGGAGGCAAGTTGACTGGCTCTTTCGGACTGTTTGAAACTACGAATCTGAAGAGGGGCACCAACCAGGAAAAAGATGTGTGTGTATCAAAAACTGGTTGGTGGCCCCTTTCTTTTACAATCCGAATTCCTTGAGCTTGGGTTCGATGGCTTCGGCCCAGATTTCGTAGCCTTTCTGCCTCGGATGGAGGGCGTCGGGCATGATTTCTTTGGTGAGGACACCGTCGGCGGTGAGGAACTTGTCTGAGATGTCGAGGTAGTGAATGCGCTCGCCGTTGTGGAACTTTGAGATCATTTCGTTAATGGTATCGTTATTTTTGCGCTTCGGATCGTCGGGGTTGACGCCACGGGGGAAGACTCCGAGGAGGAGGATCTTGGCCTGTGGGCAGCGAGCTCGAACAGTGGAGATAATGCGCTCAATACCATCCTTGACTTCGGACGGGTCTTGATTGCTGTGGCCGGTGTTGTTGGTGCCGATCATGATGACGGCAGCCTTGGCTTTCTTCTGGTTTTTGAGGTTTCCGTGGTCGAGTCGCCAGATGACGTGCTCGGTGCGATCACCGGAAATCCCGAGGTTCAGGGCCTTGCGCCCGCCATAATATTTTTCCCAGGTGGCTTTCCCTGAACCTTCCCAACCCTGGGTGATGGAGTCACCGATGAAGAGAAGGTCGTGAGGCTTCCTGGCGTTCTTGTTCATCGACTGATGACGCTTCATCCACCATTCGCCCTCGCGAGGCTCGGCGAGGAGGGCCGAGTGCGCGCGGTATTTCTTGCGTGAGTCGGTGAGCTCTTGCTTCATTTCGGTGAGGATTTTTGCGTAGGCCGGATCGTTGTGAACCGACTTCATTTCCTGGGGGTCTTTCACCATATCGAAGAGCTGGTATTCCTTGGTTTTTGGAACCCAGAAGATCTTATGGTCGGAGGTTCGGACGCCATCGTGAGCGGCGACATTGTGCGTGGCTTCGCCGGAGTATCGGTAGTAGATGGAATCGCGCCAGTCGGCAGGCGCGGTGCCGGAGGCCTTGAAGATGGGGACGAGGGACTTGCCCTGCATGCCCTCGGGGATGTCGGCTCCGGCGAGGTCGAGGAAGGTGGGGCCGTAGTCGATGTTTTGGATGAGGGCGTCGGTCACGGAGCCGGGTTTGATTTTACCAGGCCAGCGGACGACGAAGGGCATCATGAGAGATTCCTCAAACATCCAGCGTTTGTCATACCAACCGTGTTCGCCGAGGTAGAAGCCTTGGTCGGAGGAGTAGATGACGATGGTGTTTTCGGCGAGGCCGGTGTCATCGAGGTGCTTGAGGATTTTTGTGATGCCCTCATCCATGGATTGAATGACGGCGAGGTAGTCTTTGATGTAGCGCTGATACTTCCAGCTGGTGATGGCTTTCTGGTCGAGCTTGCCTGCCTGCATGTCCTTGATGAACTGTTTGTTTTCGTCCTCATAGGCTGCAATGAAGGTCTTTTTGGCTTCGTCCGAGAGCCTGTTGAATTGTCCGTTACCGGGGCCGCCGGTGAAATGACTTGGGAAAAGGTTTTTGCCCTGCATTTTCATGTCGTTGCCCCAGGACATGTGGTCTTGAATTCCCATCGCATGCTCTTTTAGCACCGAAGAGCGATTTGAGTAGTCATCGAATAAAGTCTCCGGCTCGGGCATTTCGGCATCGTCGAACATGTTGATGTGACGGAAGGCGGGGGCCCAGTTGCGGTGCGGGGCCTTGTATTGGACCATCGCCATGAAGGGCTTCTTTGACTTGGTCGCTTCGTTGAGCCAAGTGAGGCCTTTTTCGGTGACGAGGTCATTGCAATGGCCCTCGAAGCGCTTGCGCTTGTTGTCCATCTGGATGAAATCCGGATTGTAGTATGAGCCTTGGCCGGGGAGGACTTCCCAATAGTCGAAACCGACGGGATTGGAGTGGAGGTGCCACTTGCCGATCATGGCGGTGGTGTAGCCGGCCTTGCGGAGGAGGTCGGGGAAGGTGGTCTGCAGGCCGTCGAAGTAGGACGAGTTGTTGTCGATGAACCCATTCAGGTGGGAGTGTTTTCCCGTGAGGATGGAGGCGCGTGAGGGGCCGCAGATGGCGTTGGTGCAGTAGGAGCGGTCGAAGCGCATGCCTTCCTTGGCGATACGGTCGATCCCTGGGGTCGGGGCGATTTTATCAAAAAGGCCGCCGGGATAACAGGAGATCGCGTTGGGAGCGTGGTCGTCCGAGAAGATAAAGAGAATATTGGGCCGTTCGGCGGCTGGGAGAGCCAGGGAAAGTCCGGTGGTGAGGGCGAGGAAGTGTTTCATGAAAAGCTTGGAGGGAGGATACGTCTTCGGCGGTTGGAATCTTAAGATTAAGATTTCCGAATTCGGGGTGCGAGCTTAGTTTCTGGACGTATAGCCGATGTTTTTAAGTGTTCACAGAGAAACGATGCGGGCGTCTTGGGCGGCCATTTTGGAGCAGATCAAGCTGTCGGACGGGATGCCGGTTTCAGATTTGGCGCGTGAGCTGAAAATGAGCTACATGGGGGTGAAGCAGCATTGTTTGAAGCTGACCGAGTTGGGGTTTTTGGAGGAATGGCGGGTTCCACGCGCTAAAAAGGAAGTTGGAAGGCCGGAGAAGCTGTATCGACTGACCCCGAAATGTGATTCCTTATTTCCCGAAGCTGGAGTGGGACTGACCCTTGCGGTCTTGGAGGGGGTTAAGCAGATGTATGGAGAAGCGGCTCCCGAGAAGCTGCTGTTTCATCACTTTCAAAAGCTGTGCGAACAGTGGCAGCCCAAGGTGAGAGCCGGGAAATCAATGGTGGAAAAGGCGACCCGCCTTGCCGATATACGAGATAAGTCGGGGTGGTTCAGCAAATGCCACTACGATGCCTCGACGGGGTTCCGGATTGAGGAATTTCATAATCCGATGGCTGCGATTTACGCGGAATATCCCAATGCGGTGAGGATGGAAGTACAGATGATGGAGCAACTTCTGGGAACCAAGGTGGTCCGGAATGAGGTTTCGACCGGAAAAGGAAGAAAGCGCATCGTTTACGAGATCGCGACCCTGGGAGTGCGGCTGGAGGGGGGTGAGATTTCGAGAGCCCCGATGCCTTCGCCGGAGAAGGGTGGGGGAGCCCAGGGAAAGTTGTTTTAGTTCAGGATGTTTCCGATTCGCTGATCTGCGGACCGCATGACGCCAAGCCTCGCAAAAAAAGACCCGCCGTGAGGCTCTGCATCATTTTCATGGCTGCAGAAGCACGGCGGGTGAAGTGTGGAAAAGTGTGACTACTTGAGCGATGCGTGGATTTGCTGGAGAGTCATGACCGCATAACAAGAGACCAGGACGGGATCGTTTTCCATCCAGCGGCTCGCTTTGGTGTTGATCCAGGAACCGTCTTCACGCTGGGCGTTGATGACGGTCGCTGCGAGATCGCCGCGCCAGTCGATTTTGAGGCCGTCCTTGCCGTCAAGGGTAGGGAGGTTCGCCGCGACGAGGCTTTTGGCCATGGCGTGATAATAATAGTAAAGTCCCTGGCCGCCGAGGCCGGGGTTTTCCTCGAGCGTGTAGTTGTCGGAGAGCCACTTGATGATGGCTTTGACCCGGAGGTCACTGGCATCAAGGTCGGCATAGACGAGGGAGAGAAGTCCGGAGTATCCCATGGATCCGTAGCCGCGTAGCGCAACGCGCCCGGTCTTGCTATCGACCGCTTCACCAGCCTTGGAATTGCCGGGGTAGTAGACAAATGATCCGTCGTTGCCGACCTTCTCGCCTTTGTTGGTGGCTTGCAGGTTCTGGCAGCGTGAGACGAAGGCGAGAGCAGCATCCCAGTCGAGTTCCATGGCTTTCTTGTCACCAGAGTCGGTGGCGAGGGTACGGGTCTGGTAAAGAGCCTCGAGAGCGCGGTGGGTGTTTGAGAGATCGGAGTGGGCGTAAGTTCCGCCATAGCCGATGCCGCCATCGAATATTGTGTCATCGGCGCCTTTGACGCCCCAGTCGGTCTGCTGGTTGATCAGGAAATTGCGAGCCTTGATGAGCTGCTCCTTGTATTTCGCCGGTCCGGCAACCCAGAGCGCCATGATGGAGGCGGAGGTGGAGTAGGTCGCCATGCCTTTTCCGTAGATTCCACCATCGACCTTCTGCTGCGAGACGAGCCAAGCGAGGCCTTTTTGAATCGGGGCGGGCGCGGGCTTTTTTGGATCATAGGCTGGATCCAGGAGGAGACTGCGGAGTGCGAAACCGGTGAAAGCCGGAAGGTTGGGATCGCCCCAGTAGCCCTCCTTGTTTTGCTGGCTGAGGAGGAATTTGTTCTGTCTCTTATACACATCTGACGCTGCCGACGATCTAC
>CAJXVQ010000224.1 GCA_913060685.1 uncultured Verrucomicrobiales bacterium | reverse complement strand
CGAGATCAGCCTCGGTCTCGTGGGCTCGGAGATGTGTATAAGAGACAGCAACTTAACCCGCACGATATCCCCATCCAGAGCGATTCCCATCGCACGTGGAGAAACGTAAAAGCGGTCCTGCTCATTAAAATCAATCCCCATGGCCAGGTTTCCTTCGTCGGTCTTATTTGCAAAAAACCATCCGTGTCCCCCTGGGTTTACTTTCAGCTTTCCGACCAAGCCCTCTTCCGAGCGTCCCTGCCCACCCACCGAATACCGCCCTTTCTTCGCATGAGAAATCTCTCCACTCTCGACCATCGCCACGAGATTCTCACGCAGCGTCTTACGCATGCTTCCAGGCAACTCAAGAGCACGGAACAACTCACTCTTATTGAGTGGTCGTCCCCCCTCCTTACCCAGGAGGGCGATAATGCTCTTTCTCATTTCCTCTGGTTTCGCCATGCGTGGACTTTGAACTGGCTGATCCGTCGCGACAACCAAAGATCGACCTGTGACTGGAATAGTTTTAGGAAAAAAACAGAGTGAACCTCAATCAGAACAAAAAATGTTCTGGCGAATCTCCCTAATAGTGATAACTTGTAGTCACATTGTAAGGTCAAGAAAGGCTTTTATTGCCAACTTGCAAGAAATCACCTTAGTCTCTCCCAAGTCTCACAAACCGAACGATTATCATGATACACACAACACCACATTCCACCCGACGCCGCGGATTCACTCTTGTCGAATTGCTCGTCGTGATCGCCATCATTGCCGTTCTCGCCTCCCTTGGCTTCGCGATGTTCAACACTGCCATTGAAAACGCCAAAAAAACCTCAGCTCGTGTCTGTATGGGGAATCTGGTGCAAGCCTGTGACGCTTTTTACGAGGAATACCAAGCTCTCCCCATGGCCGGAACTTCCGCCATCGACGCCGAGCAAACGACCAACAATCAGCTTATGGCTCCCCTTCTGGGACTTCAGAATGCCATTTCCGAAAACCCAAAACGCATGGCATTCTTCGAATTCAAATCGGCAAAGGGCAAGGGCCAGGGCGCTCATGACGGAATCGAGCGCACGGAAAATCGCGCCGAGCTTCTCGGCCCATGGTTGAACGACCAAAAGACTGACCGTCATTACCGGGTCATGCTTAACTACGATTACGACGATCAGCTTCGTGAGCCCCAGAGCCTCGGAAATGAGATCATGTTCGAGCGCCGCGTCCTCGTTTACCACATGGGTAAAGACGGCAAAGTGGGCGGCAAATACAACGAAGACAACATCTACAGCTGGAACAAGGCCGAATAGATCTCCTCAAAACCTTTCGACAAAGCCGGACTTCTCTTCAAGGAGTTCGGTTTTTTTGTGGCTACATGCAAGGGACTAAAACCCCGTCTCGCATTCCGTGGATCTTCTTCTTATCCGCCGGCACGATCGTCGCCAAGCATCCTCCCAGCTTGGTTTGCCCCTCGCGATCCACAAAATAGTACGGGCAAAGGCGCACCCGCCCCACCATGATCCGGCGCTCACCCGTCTCGGGATCAAAATAGGGATGCTCAATTAATTTGGTCTCCTGGAATTCCTGCATCACCCGGGGCTGGGTCTCAAATTCCTCTTGGGCCTGACTCACGAGGCTCTTCCATTCACTCGAGGACTCATCGTGACCGATCGTCACCCCGCGCGATCCCCAGGCCAACTCACTGAAGCCACTGACCTTCAGCACCAAGCGCCTGTCCTTTTGACTGAACTCACCCACCTCATCCCAGGAACTCACTTCCAGGCGGGGAATGGCAGCGTGTGGAGGGATTTCGGCGGGATCAACGGGCCAACCATAAGGAATCAATTTCTTCAGCATTTGAAGATGACTTCCTCGCAGTTCCGACTCCCAAACTTTGCGGAGCGAAGGTGTCCAAAATAAGGCCAGCCAGAGCTTCTCCTCAAAATGTGGCTTCAGAGGAGGCGTCACTTTCCCGCTCGCCGCCAAATCTCGAATCGCCGGAATCGACTTCCAGTCAAAGAGTTCAAAAAAACGGTAAGCTTCGCGTTCTCCCGGCGACCAGCTCTCGGCCTCATGAACCGAAAATCCCTCACCCAATTCACCCGCTAACCAATCCATCTCCGGACGGTAATCCCCGGACTCCTCGGAGACCAAAATATCGGCCCCTTCACCGTCGAATAAAGACGCAAATCCCTCCAACATTCCATTCGCACCCCCAAAGATCTCAAATCCCGCAGCCGCGTAAGTTTGACTCAACCACCCCAAGGTCCCGATTCCTCCAGGCACGGCATCAAGTTCCGAGGCCGTGAAGCCATCCTCGGTCAGAAGAAGATCCGGCCGAATCACCCGGGGCGTTACCCTCCGCTGGCTTTCCGACCTTTGGTGCTCGAGCATCCAGTCGGGCTTCCCGGCATCCAGAAGCTTCGCGATCCACTCCGGGCGTCTCCCTTCACAACTCAGACGATAGATCTCGTCACTCGCCTGCTGAAACCGATGAAGCGAGTGGCCCAGTCTCGTGAGCATCTTACGCTGCGCTTTGCTCAATTGAAAAGGTTCCGGAGACCAAATCCATTCGCGGTCTGCAAAGAAACCGGCCTTGGGTACAGCTTTCCTCAGATCATCAAGTGTCAACGCTGGCATCTGGCTCAAACCTAACAAGACATTCACGGACATCAACCCCTTGAAAGTTCGCCCTTTGCCCTCCGTAAATTCATCGTCTGTAAAATTTCCATTGTCCTTAGGAAATTCCAGCGTATTCAACTCCCCGTTGCATGTTCTTTCTCACTAAAATGTTCAAACTCCGGGACAAGGCGAACCCGGAAGAGGAAAAGCCCTTTCTCGATCACCTCGAAGATCTCCGGATCATGATCACCCGCGTGGTCCTGACCCTCCTCATCTCGACCCTCGCCTGCTTTATCTACAAGGATGAGCTCATGTCCATTATCCGCAGACCGGTCGAGCAAGTCTGGGTCGAACGGCACGAGGCGAGCCTCCCGGAAGATGAAAAAATCTCGCTCGACGATTGGGAAAAGGCACTCACCTTCTCCCAGGTCTCCGCTCCCCTCGCGCAATACGACTCCGAACTTGCCGATCTTTGGTGGACAAAAGCCACCGACGAGAGAACCCGACGACTCACCGAGGCCGCCATCATTTATAGGGCTTCCCTTCAACTCGATGAAGAGGACCGCGAGGATTTCATCGAAGCCGTCCCGGACGACAAGAGCGAAGCCCGGGAACTCGCGCTCAAACTCTCGATTTCCAAACCGGCCGATAACCTGAATGCCGAAGGGAACCTCCGGCTCATGAGCTCGCTCAAGCCGACCGAAACCTTCATGCTCACCATGAAGCTCGCCTTCTTTGCGGGCATCGTAATTTCCTTCCCCTTTCTCCTCTACTTCCTGCTCCAATTCATCGTTCCCGGCCTTAAGGCGGAGGAACGCAAGGCTCTCTGGCCCGCCCTTTTGATCGGCTTCGGACTCTTCCTTGGCGGAGTTCTCTTCGCCTACTTCTATGTCCTGCCAAACGTTCTCACCTTTTTCTACGAATGGGGACAAAGCATGGGCATTTCCAACGATTGGCGGATCGGTTACTACATCTCCTTTGCCACCACCTTCGTCCTGATTTTCGGACTCGCCTTCGAGCTCCCGGTGGTCGTGATGACTCTTGTGAAAATTGGTCTTCTCAGCCACAGCATGATGCGTGAGACCCGTTCCTACGCCATTCTTGCCATCTTCGTCATCGCCGCACTCATCACCCCGACGCCCGACATGATGACCCTGTCCCTCCTGGCGGTCCCGATGGTCATTCTCTACGAAATTTGCATCTGGCTTTCCTACTTCCATGAGAAGAAAGAGGCCCGTCTTGAAGCCGCGGAAGAAGAAGCCCGCATGAAGCGCCTCCTTGCCAATCCCGCTCCCGACCCGGAAGACGATCCTGATCCTGATCCTGAGAACGACCCCGACAAGCACGAGCACGATCCCTACCATCATGATGAATATCACGATGAAGATGATCCCCATTATCACGAAGATCACGCTGACATGGATCTTCATGAAGAAGGCGAGCAAGAGGACGTCAGTGATGACCACATGGATTACCCCGGCGAGCATCATGCTCCCGAGGAAGACCCTAATCACGACCCGCTTCCAGAAGATGATCCCAACTACGACCCTCTCCTTCCTGATGAGGATATCCCGGACGAGGAAAAAGACCGTAAGTGATTCTGGTCAAGACAGCTCTTTCCCCGTAATTCTCGGGGCATGCAATCAATGACCGGATTCGGCCGCGCCGAACACGCAAGCGATGGAATGATCGCGCGTGTGGAAATCGCGACCGTCAACCGTAAGCAGGCTGACATTCACTTTAGTCTTCCTCGCGAAATCGCCGCGCTGGAGGGTGACCTTCGCAAGCTGGTTTTAGAGTTCGTTTCACGCGGCAGGGTTAACGTCTCAATCAATCTCGAGCGCACCTCCGGCAGTGCTCAATCGCTGGGCCTCGATTCAGCGCGCGCGCAGGCTCTCGAAGCCGCCTTTCAAGAACTCTCTGCCGTTCTCGATCGTCCGATCAAACCAGAAGCCAGTGATTTCATGAGAGCCCCTGGCATCATCACCTTTGAGGACTCCGGTTGGGATCCTGAAGAGGCCGCCACTGCCATCACCCCCGCCCTTTCCTCCGCCCTCGCAAATCTCGTCGAAATGCGAACCGCCGAGGGTGAGGACCTGAAAGTCGACCTCTTTGCCCGACTTGCTATCCTTGAAGACCACGCCAAAGTGATCGAAACCGCGACACCGAAGGTCGTCGAGCGCCAACGTGAGCTTCTTCATAACCGACTTCGAGACGCTGAAATCGAAATCGATCTAAATGACGAGCGCCTCTTAAAGGAAATCGCCATTTTCGCGGAGCGTTGCGATATTTCGGAAGAAACGACCCGCCTGGCGGCCCACATCAACCGCTTCCGCGAATACCTCGAATCCAACGAACCCGTCGGTCGTTCACTCGACTTCCTCTGCCAGGAACTCAATCGCGAATTCAATACGATTGGCTCCAAAGCCAATGATGCCGGGATCGGACAGAACGTGGTTGGGGCCAAAACCGAGCTGGAAAAAATCCGCGAACAAGTTCAGAATATCGAATAAACAGATGAAGAAATCCCTCTATTCACTCGCTCTCGCCGCGATTGCCACCACGACTGTGATACTCCTTTCATGCGCAGCGCCATCGGAGGCACCGCCATCTGCCGGATTCCAGAGCAGCGCCGTTAAGATCACCAAAGCGCTCATCCCGGAGGGGCGCTTTGGACGCAACGGAACCCGCGACATGCGGCCTCGCTACATCACCATTCATTCCACGCAAAACTTTGGCAATGGCGCTGATGCCCGGACCCACGCCCGACTCCTTCAGCGGGGAGGATTGACGTCGCGAAACAATTCCCTGGGTTACCTCACCTGGCACTTCACCGTGGATGCCGGTAGCGTTTACCAATCCTTACCCACCAACGAACAAGGACAACACGCCGACTACGAAGGCAATGGCAATCAGCAGTCGGTTGGAATCGAGATGTGCGAACACCGGGGCAACTCCCGCTCCGCCACCGTCGACCGCACCGCCCGCCTCACCGCCGAGCTTATGCGGCGTTATAACATTCCCGCCAGCCGCGTCGTTCCTCACCAACACTGGCAACGCATCCGCTTCTCTGATGGTAAAGACCTCGGCCACAAGAATTGCCCCCACTTCCTCATGACCAACGGGCAACCCGGCGCAAAATGGCAGGCCTTCATCGAGCTGGTAGAGAGCTACCTTTAAACGAGATAAATCAACACGAGCCCGGGTTTCGCACCCCAACCTCCCACGGCCCAAAGCGATCAAATTTTAATGCAGTCGGGGACAAGGCTCTGAATTTCCACCTCTGGTATGAGGTCACCAAATTGCGGTCGGAGAGCCTCAAGCCTCAACCTCGATATACTTGCTGCGGTGGACCCAGACACTCTGGACCAACCCCAGCAGGAACATACAAATCACCGCAAACGTCCCTGAATAACTCACCAAGGGAAGCGGAATCCCCGTGATCGGCGTCAGCAGGACACACATCCCGATACTCTCAAACATGTGGGCAAAAAACAGCCCGACGACTCCTCCCACGATGATTCTCCCCGCCAGATCCCTGCTGTAAAAAGCAATAAAGAGGCATTGGATTAACAAGAGAGCAAAGGCCGTCACCAAGAGCAAGGCACCCCGAAACCCCTGCTCCTCCGCAATCACGGCAAAAATATAGTCGTTATGCGCAGTCGTCCACGGAATGAGCTTCTTGGCATGAATCGACTGACTTTCCTCGGTCGCTCCAAATCCCCCCATTCCCTTCCAACCCGCCTTGCCAACCGCAGTTGACGCCCAGAAGGCCCCATGAGTGTCGTCGGTATGTTCCACCACTCCGGTATCCACCGATTCCAGATAAGTCTCGATCCGTTTGGTTCCCCTTTCAGAAGCAGTCGGTAACACGACGTAGTAGCCAATCGGCACCATTCCCACCGACATCGCTCCCAGAAATATCAAATACCTCCACGGAATGCCACTCACCAGCATGATCACCACTGCAACCGGCACCCAGACCAGTGCTGATCCCATGTCCCCAAGCTTAACCACCAGTAAAAACGGAATCCCGGTCAAAACCCCAATCAACAGCACCCTGAAAAAAGGCTCTCCAAAAAAGCGATGCACCTTGGGCAAATCCTGTGCGAGCGTAGCAATTGCTATAATGCCCGCTGCAATTGCACTCTGAGCCGGCTGAAAACTAATCGGCCCAAGCGACAAACGGTGAGCTGAGTCACCAGACCCCATCGCCTTAACGGTCAGAGCCAAACCAACCACATACATTGGGACGCCCAGCCATCGCACCCAGCGATAGTCAACAAGCGCCGCCCCAAAATAAACAACCGAGCCAAGCGCAATCCAAAGCTTTTGACGCCCTGCAAAAAATTCACCCCCCGACATTCCGTTCGCCTGGTCGAGATGCCGAGCCCCACTCTCGATTGCAAAAACCCCGAAAATCAGGAGTCCATACATCGTGAGGATAAGAACCCAGTTCATCCCAAGTATTTTCCGAAAAAGAGGTGTCATGAGCGGTGCTTGGCGGAGCTTACCCGCCTTCATTCCGCGGGGACACCCTAAAAGGTCAAGCTCATCAAATTATGGTTTTAACCTATCCCCAAAAAAAGGTCCGACCGACGCTCACAGGAACCCCCGAACCTGTATAGGATGAACAGCAGGCCGGACCTTCAAAACTATAAAATGCTGATGTGCATTAGATTCCATACACGGAAAAAACTGACAAGATAAAAAACGCCTGATGACCGTGATTACATTTTCTGCAAATAATCCGGATCATCCTTCTTCTGGCTTGATGGTGGCGCCGTCGCAGAGGCAAAAGAAAGAACCCCGCCCACCCCGGCCGCATGCGGAGCCTCCAGCAAAGGGGAGCCCTCGGCATCAGGAAAGAGATAGACCCGCCTCTTATCAGCAATCCACCGCCCCAAAATCCCCAGCAACGCAGCCGGAATCAGGATCGCCGCGACCATTAGTCCGTAAAATAAAAGCTCATTCCTGACAAGACTCTCCCAAATCCCATCTCCATCCTCAGCCAAAGGCTCATCTTCGGGTAAGACAAACTGCCTGCCAGCCAAAAGAGATCTTCCTCCCTTGGCGACGACCTTTTCCAACCAGAAAAGTCGGATCGACAGCTGAATCGAGAAACTGTCCAACTGGGAGGAAGGGTCGGACTTCTCCAAAGCCTCCTCGATCGCCATGCGCAGTACTTTGGCCCGTTCATCCTGATTGACGGCCTCGATCACTTGATCAGAAAAAACAAGCTGCGATCTTTCGGGATCCCCCAAATAATAGAAAACAATCGCCACGGGTCGTTCGGGGTCGAACTGGGATTTCACCAGAGTCTCGAGGCTCTCGCCCGCCGGAAGCTCCTGCGGATCGTCGAAGAGATAGAGATAACAATCAATATCGGTATCGCGGGCATGATAATTCAAAAAGCCCTCGCGATCTCGATACTCCTGGGTAGTGAGCAACTTCTGGGGATCATTAAGAAAGCCCTCCGGAGGCTGATGAAAGTAGCTTGAAACAAACTCCTCTCCTAAGAGCTTCGATAATTCCTCCGGCTCCGGTATTTCCTCGGGGAGATCACGAATCATGGGATCGAGCTCAATGACCTCCTGCTCCTCGGAATCAAGGATTTCTCGGGCGAGTGTGCCCATCAGACTGGAGCCCGGAACATATTCGCCCGACTTCAGCGCCTCCAACTCTTCATCTTCCCAATCAGGAAGACCCAAATCCTCCTGGGCCGGAAGCAAGGCCGCCAGAAATCCGGTCAAAATTACCGCTGGTTTCATTTTTGCACCTCCCCGACCGTCTTGAGACTCTGACCACCTTGAGCGAGCACCGACTCAGGGTCCTTCCGGACCTTGCGCCAACCTTTGATTAAAATCGCTTCCAGCTTTTGGATCACCGCCTTAAGAGCCCCAGGGTAATTCCCCTGCAAGAACAGCGGATGTCCCGCGGACAAAGCCGCAAACGTCGAATCCTCATCTAAATAGGGCATTAAAGCATAGCCATAAGTGATCGAAGCGTTCTTCCCGTTCACATCCACCAAAATAAGAATCCCGGTCGCATTGGGCCGGTCCAAGTCCACATCAGTGAATGAGGCCCGGTTGAGCATCCAAAAACCATACTGTCGCAGACTCTTGGTCTCCTCAAACGCACCGAGACAAATCGAGACAAAGAGCTGCGGAAACTTGGCCTCAAACCCTTCCATCACCTTCCTCATGGGCTCGCGATCTTTCATCCGAAACACCCCGGCAAGGTCTGAAAATTTTTGAAGACTGATCTCCTCAGTCCCAAAAACCTCGTCAGCATGCCTCACCGTAAATCCGCAATGAGGGCAGGACGTTGCAGCGGGGTGAATTTTCTGCTCACATCTCGGACACTTCATTATTTGATTAACTGATACGAACTAAAGGGATTCCACATGAGAGACCAAGCATTTTCGGGAGATTCAGCGATTTCACCCCGCCGGTTTTCCTCTTTTGCACTTTTTGCAGTCACCATTTCACTGGATACTACCGATCCCAATCAAGATGCGCTGCTCGATCATTCTAATCTTCCTCTCCCTTCCGATCTTCGGTGGCATTGATTTCGCCACCCAAATCCAACCCATTCTCTCGGATAATTGTTACGCTTGTCACGGTCCTGATGAAAGCAAGGCCGAAGGAGGACTCCGACTGGATAAGCACGATCTCGCGCTCAAAGGCGGCGATTCCGGAGCCGCCATCGTCCCCGGCGACCCACCCAAATCTCTCCTGATCCAGCGTATCAATCTCGCCCACCAAGACGAGGAACACATGCCTCCCTCCGCAAAAAAGGAACCCCTCAGCCCCCTTCAAAAAAGCCTCCTCACGCAGTGGATCCAGGAAGGTGCCAAATGGGGAAATCACTGGGCCTTCCTCCCTCCCCAACGGCCAGCTCTCCCCAAGGTCAAAAATTCCGCTTGGGCCAAGAATAAAATCGATCACTTCATTCTCGCCCGCCTCGAAACCTCCGGCCTCAAGCCATCAAAACCGGCCACTCCACGCACCCTCCTCCGGAGACTCCACCTCGACCTGGTCGGACTTCCCCCGTCACTTGCCGAGCTCAAAAACTTCAAGTTCTCTGATGTCGAAAAACAAACCACAGCTCTCCTTGCCTCTCCCCACCATGGCGAGAAGTGGAGCCGTGAATGGCTCGATGTCGCTCGCTACGCCGACTCGGCCGGCTACGAAAAAGATCTTCCACGCGAAATGCATTTCTATCGCGACTGGGTCGTCAAAGCCCTCAACGACGATATGGGCTACGATGAATTCATCATCAAACAAATTGCCGGCGACCTCCTTCCCAACGCGACCCATGACGACCTCATCGCCACGGGCTACCTTCGAAACTCCATGACCAATGAGGAAGGCGGAGCCAAGCCCGAACAGTTTCGCACCGAGGGAATCTTCGACCTGTCTCTTATACACATCTCCGAGCCCACGAGACCGAGGCTGATCTC
>CAJXVQ010000223.1 GCA_913060685.1 uncultured Verrucomicrobiales bacterium | reverse complement strand
GCCTCGGTCTCGTGGGCTCGGAGATGTGTATAAGAGACAGATGGTATTGTATTGCCTGCTGGTCAAATTGACGAACTCCGTGGGCTTCGGCTTCTTGACATCTGCAAGCGGGTAGATCTTGAAGGTCTTCTTGAAGGCTTCAACAGCCTCCTTGGTCTGCCCGGGCTTCGCGGCGATCCGCAACAAGACCCAGTGACGGTAGGTCGATGTCCTGGAGACGAAATAGCCTTCCGGGATCTCCCCTTTGTAGTCAGGCCCCACCAGCAAGTATTTTCCACCTTTGCCCTTATCGGCACCGACCAAGCCAAGGTCCGTGACATAACGGAAGAAGGCATCATTCAGCAATCCGATGACGGGCGTGCCGACCTCGATCACCACGGGGCCATCTTTGACATCAGCTTCCGCAATCACGTAAGGCGTGGTCGTCTGAGGGGTCAGAAAGAGAGTCCGGGCATTCATCAGCTCTTCCGTAATCCCCACGGTCTGGTTGGCTTTAAAACCAATTTTGGTGTGCCCCTGGAGCATCGCATACATCGAGGCCGCAGGCGTTCCGTTGATGAACAACTCCACCGCGCGGGAGGTGTCGACGAAGTCGTTCACCTTGGAGGAGGTTTCCTTCGTGGGAAAACCGTCCTGAAAATTCAGCTCGCCGAGGTAGCTGCTCTCCATTTTGTCCGGGGTGAGCAGTTCCTTGGGAACCTTGGCTTTAAATTCCGGTTCCGCGGAAGCCGCTGCAGTAGCGACGAGAAACATAAGGCTGTTGAGAGATTTTTTCATCTTCATTTTCTTCTATTGGGGAGCTTGGCAGGTGATCAAGGTTTACTGCACGGGCTCCGGCTTGACGGGGTTGATTGTCTTGTCGAGGGCGGCCTGGCTCACCCCGTAGTTGCGGACGATGTAGTTGTAATCTTTACCGCCGGAACTGATGTTGTTGATCTTGCCCTCGGCATTGAAGTGGACGGTGATGGTGCCGTCTTCATTCGGCTTCCAGGTATAGCTATTGATGTGGGTGTTCCCCTCCACCAGATAACCGTCCGTGTCGTAGATGGTGAACGAAGTGAAATACTTGTTTCCCGGATCCTTGAAGGTCACCTGCATGGGGACATTCCCGGCGAGGACTTCCGAAGTGTTGTAGGTATTGGCAACGTCGACCTCGACCTTCATCCCTCCCCATCCCGCCGCATTCGACCAAGTACGGTGCTCCTCGTTGACGGGAGTTTTGCCATCGCCGTAGGTAAACGAAATCCCCGACTCAAGCATCTTCTTGTTATACTCGGCAGTCAGAGCGTGAAGCTGTTCCTGATTGAAAGCAGGCATCACATAGGGCTTTGATCCATTACCTTCCACCTTGAGCCCTTGCTGCGCTGCGTAGGCTTCCTCAAACGAGGCCTTGTCATGACGGTCCTTGACCACGGTTCTGAAGCCGAAGAAGAGATACTTGGAATCGTGCTTTACTTCATAGGTGCCGGGCTCCGTGAAGAAGAAAGGCGTGTAGCCATCGGTATCCAGGATCATGATCGACTGATAGATGCCGGAGTCCGGAATAGTGACACTCATTTCACCATCGTTATGGTAGACCCCGACACTGTAGAGAGTATCAAGATTCATCCGGATGGTGGGAGCTTTCGGCCCAACAGGCGACAGCTCTTTACGATGGACCAGTTTGTTGTCCGAACCCAATTTCACCCAGTTATTGAAGTTTCGGGCGGTCTCCGCCTGATTGTAATTTTCGGAGGTGACGTCGATTTCAGTTCCGCTGACGTCTTCTTTTTTAGTTTCCGTGCAGGAGATGAGGCCCAGGACGGGCAAGGCGAGTAGTAGATGTTTCATTGGTATATCTGTTTGGGTTGGAATTGGTATCACTTCACGAGTTCGATTTCACTCGGCTTCCAGGTCTTGTCGATCCAGGGCTCAAGCGGTCCATAGAGGCGAAGGGCAACGAACCATCCCTTTTTCGGGTCGGTTTCGAGCCAGTTGTTTTCAAATCCTTTTGGGGCCTTTGGTCCAAAGTAGATATTGTAGGAACCATCTTCGTTCTTCTTGATGCCCTCGGTCTGACTACCGACGGTCGGGAACTTCTGAGTCGTCTGAAGCATTGAGCGCGTCTGATTGTCATACATTGTCAGGGCCCAGAAATCCTTTGCCGGTGGATTGGGGGGAAGCGTCACCTTGTAGGTTTTCGAACCATCAAACGGCTGCTTCTTCGAATCCACGAAGGCGATTCCGTAGTCGGAACCCGCGCCAGCCTTGCTGACGGCCATCGCTGGCGTCACTGCCGTATAGGGGTAATGGAACATTACCCGGGCGTCCGAGTTCATGGTCTGGCCATCCTTGCCGTTGAAGAAGACGTTCTTGTCGACCCAGGCCATCACCCAGGCCTTGTCTTCACCGGGATAGACTTCGATGCCCTTCATGACGCTCTCGACCCGGGGATACCAGGCGATCGAGCGGGAAGCGGCGTTGCCGAGCGCCACCGCATCGGTCAGGATTTTTGTCATCCGGGCATCCGGCTTGAATTCCTTGCCCTTCTCGATGCCGATTGAGGCGAAGAGTCCGCGGGTTTCAGGATCCAACATGCCGAGTGGCTCTTCCTGAATGATCTCATCAAGGTGATGGTAGAAAGTCACGTCGTTCGCGTGAATCGTGTTGAAAGACACTCCCGATCCGCTGAAGTATTCCATCTTCGGTGGATTGTCTTTTTGTGATAGCGGGTAGACCTTCAAATTGTCCTTCACGTTCTTCGCTGCGACATCAATTCCCCTGGCGATCGAAGCCCGCATAAAGACCCATATCTTATAGGTTTCCGATTGAACCACGAAATAGCCTTCCGGCACGTCACCTTCGTAGCCCGGAGGAAGGATCAGGTACTTGCCGCCCTGACCCTTGTCCGGACCGGCCGGACCAATGTCCTGCTGGTAGCGAAACCAGGCATCATTGAACGCTCCCAGCATGCCCGCTGGCGCGTCAACTACGGTCGGGCCATCGCGCTTGAGGTCGAGGGTTGGTACGACATACATGGTCGACGTGTTTGCCGTCAGGAAGAGGGACTTGGAGTCCATCAATTTGTCCATGATCATCACCTGGTGGCACTCTTTCGCTCCGATACTGTAATTGCCCTTAATGAGCGCCTGGACGGAACAGCCCGGTTGTCCTTTCAGGAAGACATCGACCCCACGCATCGTGTCGAGGTAGTCGTAGACTTTGTCGGCCGTCGCTGGGAGAGGTGCGCCATCGAGGAACTTGAGGGTCCCAATGGAGGTCTCGACCTCGTTCGGGGTGGAAATGGAATCGAGTTCCGCTTTGCTGACATCGCCGTATGCGGTGGTGGCGGCAAGCGCCATGAGGGGGGCCAAGAGGCTGGATCGTGTTTTCATCGATGGTTTGTTTGGAAGTTTGGTTGTTGATTTTCTATCGAAAGGCTCCACCAATTCATGAAGAGTCCACGCCAGGCTAATCTCCGGGTTTGCGCAGAATCAATAACCCGATGGAGAGGACTGTTGATTGTGATCCATCTTTTTAGGCCGAATATCTGTCCGATCAAGAGAATCGACTTGTGATTTCGTGACAGAGCCGCGATCCTCTCCTCTTAGATGAAAAGGGTCTCCTTGGCACGAGTTGCGGCGTTTCGTCCCTTTGCCCAATTTCTTGAAACAGGAGGCTGCGATGTCGTGAGACAGCTCTCGGCCGCAGGAATTGCTCCGGAGGTTCTCGGGTCCGCTGAAAGCCTGATACCCTTTCTCCCCGCCTGTGAATTCATTCACGATATGAGTCGGCAATGCGGGGAGGAATCGCTGGGCTTGCAAGTCGGGAGCCAGACCTCAATGAGCGAGCTGGGAATGTTCGGCACCCTCTTGTGCCAATCGATGACTCTTAAAAATCTCATTGAAAAAATGGTTCGGTGGATCCCGGTCGTCAATTCCGGCGCCCGGGTCTGGACGGAATCGATCCGTGGTTCAGGGACATTGAAACTCTCTCTTCGTCATGAAGTTGAAAAGGGACGGGTGATTGCCGACAGTTTTGCCCTCCTCCTACTCATCGATGCGGTTAGGATGGCAGCCGGTCCGGAGTGGCGACCTAAAAAAGCGTCGTTCGATCGGGCTGGCGGGAACAGGCTTCAGCAGTTCGAAGCTCTCTCCGAAGCTGAGTTCGATCGGGATGTTGATTACGTGTCGATCGAGATCCCGTCCCATCTCCTCAGTACTTCGGTGCATCCACCTGCGAAGAAGTGCGGGGCTGATTTTGTCGAAGACATCACCCTAACGAATTCGGCACCCTCCGAAGATCTTGTCGGTTCAATCTCGCAAGCGATCAACTCTGGCTTGGCTACGAGAGTCGTCACGATCCACCACGCCGCAGAAATGGCCGGAATGGGAGTGCGAACCTTGCAACGCAAACTGTCCGTAAAAGGTTTGGTCTACAGCGATTTGGTTGATCGGGTTCGTTTTCAAAACGCCCGCAAGCACCTCGCCGAGAACGAACTGAAAATCGCTGAAATCAGTCACGCCCTGGGCTACTCCGATCCGGCGAATTTCACTCATGCCTTCAGCCGTTGGTCAGGAATCAGCCCTTCACTATACCGCACCCAAATGCATCAAGAACATCTGGCGATACCGGGTCAGGTGCGGCGGCATTGATTGCGGTCTATTCAGGCACGGCGTTTTCAATTCTGTAGAAGCGACGTCCAGCCCCGGGGTCACTGAAGTCTTCCAGTGTTCCAGAGCTCAGGAATCCGTCTTCTTCATCCCAGAGCCAGACCGTGCCGATGAAATCCCAATCGATGAGATTACCGGAGGCTTGCACGTCGAAGATCTGCCCCTGCTCTCCGCTTACCTTGACCCTGGTTTGAGTAGAGGTTTTCGTCAGCGCGATCTGGGGCACGAAGGGTTCGCCGCTTGTTTGAATTTCGAAGAGGGTAATGGAGCCGAGGCCGCTGGCGCTGCGGACTCCGGGGTATTGGGTCGTGTCGTTGTCGTTGACTTTAACGAAGGCCAACTCCGCCTTCAGCGTCCGGCCGGGAGGAAGGGTGTTGGCGGGGATCGTCACGCTGGTGGCGGTGCCGTCCAAGGCACCGGTTTCACCCAGATCGGGGGTTTCGAAGAGATCATCATGCTCGCCCTCGATAAAGAGGAAGATGGCATCGTCACTGGTGCCGTCCGGCATGGGATCCCAGCTTATGGTGAACGGCTGGGTGCTGTCCCAATCCTGCGTGGTGGAAAAATTCAGGATGGTGGGAGCGGCAGGGAAGTCTGCGGATCCGGGATTGAGGGTGACGGTGCGGTCTCCATCATGGAAGGTGTGGGCGGTGAGCTCGTAGTCACCAGCCGGGTAGGCGTTGTGCAGGTCTTCCTCGCTCGAGAATGATTGATCTCCTTCGATTCCAAAGAAGCCGTACTCGAACTCCCCGACGTCCTCGACGAGTCCCGCGCCCGGAATGTCGAGGTCGACACTGGAGACGGTGCTGATGCCGGTTAAGTCGACAAAGAAGTCCGCAAAGTAGCTGTTGAGATCAACCGGGGTGTCGCCTGTTTGGCCGAATTCTTTGGCCTTGAACAGTTCGATTTGGAGGACGTCCGGATCATCGAAGTTGCTATTCGAGTCGGTGACGAATTCTCCCTGATGGGTGTCGTAGATGAGGTGATTTCCGGCGACGTCCCGGAGCTTGGCAGTGGAGCTTTGCTCGTTGAGGAACCAGGTGATGTTTCTGTCGGTCGGAAGTCCGGGAGCGAAGTGGCAGAACAGAATTTGCCCATTGGGGCTCCAGCGGTAATTAAAGTCATTGGGATCACCGACATTGGTCCAGGTGATGGCCTCGGCGGGATCGACGTTTCGATCCATCGGTTCATCGAACTCAAAGGTAATGATGGAGTTTGTCGTGACGTCCAGCTCACCCCAGAAGGGTGCCGATTGGATGAGGTTGGGAGCGGTGTTGTCGGGACCAATGGTTTGGATTTCGAGATTCAGAAAGGTTTGGTAGCCCGCGATGGCGTCGACACCCGGGTAGTCTTCGCTCTCATTGACGATGTTTACGACCGCGAGTCGGGCGGTGTAGGTCTTCCCGAGCTCCAGCGTATTGGGTGGGATTGTCAGGGAGGTGGACAGGCCATTCAGGGAGCCGTTCTCACCGGGAAAGGCAGACTCGAAGACGAGATCTTCATTGTTGTCTTCAATTTCAAAGAAGACCCAGGTGTCAGCAGTGCCGCCGGCGATGGGGTTCCAGCGGAAGGTCATCGCCTGGGTGTGGTCGATCGCTTGAGTTTCCTCGTAGTCCGTGAAGCGTGTGGCCGTCGGATAGGAATCCCCGGTGAGGCTGAGATTGATGGTCTGCTCGCCGTCGTTTACGCCAACGAGGGTGAGCGAGTAGGCTCCATTGGGGAAGCTGGTGTTCAGGGCGTTGAGGGACTGAAAGAACGCGTCGTAGAAAAATTCCGAGCCGTCATCCTCTATTGGGACTTCCACTTCGGTCCCGCCGGGAGCGTTCAGGGTCACCCTGGTCAGGGAGTTGGCTTCGGCAGCATCGGTAAAGGTGTCGAAAACGAAGGCGTTGTCTTCGAGGACGACGGAGGTGGGCCCGCTCTGGATGTAGCGTTGGGATTTGACGATGCCGGCAAACTCGGCGTCTTGAGCCCGGAGCACGGGCACGGCGAGCAAGGTAATGGAAAGTGTTGCTAGAATCGCGGAAAGCGGAATGGTACGGGGGAGTGATCGATAGTACATTTGTGAGGGATGAAATCATGATGCCCGTGTTCTATACAAGGTTAATCTTGGCGAAGTTGAACTGTCGGCGACGGGTGAGAGGCTGACTTTGTCTATACGACAAGGGTTCGAAATTTTGTGATACCCAGTGGAGTGACTTGATTTGGAAAACCTCCTTGAGAGCGCTCAAGGTGAAAGTGGGGAGCGGGCCGATTGCGCCGTATTTCGATCTTGGGTAATACCGCTATGAATATACTTTTGGGTGGACTGCTGGAAGGCGTCGTTGAGGGGATCGGAGAGGGGAGGGGGAGATAGAATTCTTTCCCCTTCCGAATGGAGAACGGCCCCGATTCGTCATGCGTCCTTTCTTTTTATCGGAAGATCCATCAAGGTGGACATCATGGCTCACGAACAAAATCCGATCACCCCCGGGAAACAGAGGCTCGCCAGAATCACCGCTCCCATTAAGCGAGGGTATCCTCAATTCCTTGGCTTCGAACTTTTCTTTCGCGTTCTGGGAATCGCCATCTTCACACCGCTCTCTGCCGGCCTGGCCACCCACATCATCTCCAGTTCCAGTAGCGGAGCGATCAGCAACTATGACATTGCCGGATTTCTCCTGTCTCCCATCGGGTGGGCTTATATCACCGCCGTTGCCACAATTTCCTTTGCGCTCATCTTTTTTGAGTTCGGGGGGCTCACGGCATTATCCATCGGCCTGCAAAAAGACCAACGCATTCCCCTTCCCCAACTCTTCCGTTTTCTTGGCACCTCTCTCCCCCGGCTTTGGCGACTCTCGGTCCGTCAGTTTTTAGGGTACCTTTTCATAGCCCTTCCCTGCCTCGCCATCACCGGTGGTGCCTACCTCCTCTTCCTGACCGAAAGCGACATCAACTACTACCTCCAGGTCAAACCGCCGGCATTTTGGTATACGGTGTCCATCGCCGGAATCGCGGCACTTGTCTTCGCGTTTTTCGCTCTCCGTCTCTTCATTTCCTGGATCTACTCCGTTCCGATTCTCTTGTTCGACAAAAGCACTCCGGCCAAGGCTCTCGAGGAAAGCAAGCTCCTGACCCGCGATTCTCGGCGGGAAATTTTCGTCATGCTTTTGAAATGGCTCGGAGTCCTTGCCCTCCTTCTTCTGGGACTGTGGGGAATCATGGCCGTCTTAAAATACCTGCTTCTCGGATTAGCCGGACAAAAAGTGGCCCTCGTTCTCACCATGACCGCCGTGCTTGTGGTCGTTCACTTCCTCGCCAGCGGCATCATCAGTATTCTTGCGACATCCTCCCTTGCCTATCTGATCTCCTCCCGCTTCCTCAAACTCCGTCCAAACACCCCCCTGCCCGATGCCATCGGCGGTTCGGAAAACGCGCTCCTCCAGCAGGCGACCAAGCTCCTGAAAACGAGCTGGGCCCTCGTCATCGTCATCAGTGCCCTCACCTTCATCGCCGCCCATCTCATGATCAAAAAGGTGGATTTCAAAGACGCGACAAGTATCACCGCGCACCGGGGAAGCTCCATCACGGCGCCGGAGAATACCCTCTCAGCCATTATGCTCGCCGTTGAAGAGGGCACCGACTTCGTGGAGATCGACGTGCAAGAAACAAAGGACGGCACCATCGTCCTCGTGCACGACAAGGATCTCCTCCGCGTCTTCGGCATTAAGAAAGGAATCTGGGAAGTCACTTATGATGAACTCAAGGACCTCGACAGCGGTGGCTGGTTCAGCTCCGAGTTTAGCGACCAACGACTTCAGACTCTCGATCAAGTCATCAAGGCGGTCAAAGGAAGGGCCCGGCTCAACATCGAACTCAAGTTCAACGGACATCAAAAACAACTGGCTGCCGAAGTGGTCCGCATCGTCAGGGAAAATGACTTTCAGGATCAATGTATCCTCACCTCGCTGGACTACCAGGGATTACGCCGGGCCAAGGCTGCGGGCCCTGAGATCCGGGCCGGCATCATCGTCACTTCCGCTCTCGGAGATATCACGAAACTGGAAACCGACCTCATCAGCGTGAGTGCTTCCGCGGTGAACCGGGATCTCATCGCCCGCGCCCACGCCAAAGATCTCGAAGTTCATGTTTGGACGGTCAACGACGTCTCCACCATGAATCGGCTCATCGGAATGGGGGTGGACTCCATCATCACCGACTCCCCGAAAATCCTGGGTGAGGTGCTTGCCGACCGGGCTGGTCGCAGCAATGCAGAAATCATCCTCCTTCACCTTGCCGAGATCATGAACCAGAGATTCTAACTCTCCCTGAATGATCCCGTTCCTAAACTGGTTCCGCGATCAGTTCTTCCGCGCTTTCCGGCCTTCGTCGATCAAGTTCCAAAAATGCTTCGAGTCAGCCAGCGCCTCGTCCTCCCCGAGCGGCAACTTTGACCGGAAGAGGAAGTCCGAAAACGTCCCCCGGTGCAGCACCCGATGCACCACCACCTGCTCATCCGCCACTTCGAAATAAAACCGCCACTCCTGCGTTCGGAAGCGATAAAGCGTCTTGCCGTTGCGCTCGATTTTTCCAAACCGCTCATCGTCCAGATGCTCCAAATCATCCCGCGTGACCTTGAACTCATCCAGGAGTTCCAGTTGTCGCAAGGTGTCGAGCTGGGAGATCTCAGCCGCACTGATTTCGTTGAAGACAATTTGTAGCACAGGGCGAGCATAGGCGATTTTCTCCCGCGACTCAAACCTCGCAAAACAAAAGCGTGACTCATGTTTGTTTGAACAGTATAAAACCCGCGATGATTTCCAAGGTCTACAGTGCTGCCCTCAGGGGAGTTGAAGCGGTTGAGGTTGAGGTCGAGGTTGCCGCTCGCGAAGCCGACGGTGCCAATGCCGGCCGTATCAATATCGTCGGCCTTCCCGATGCCGCCGTCCGGGAATCCGGCGATCGCGTGACCACCGCCATCCTTGCGTCCGCCATGAATTTCGTCTACGGCGTCCACACCGTAAACCTCGCTCCCGCCGACCTCAGAAAAGAAGGACCATCGTTCGACCTTCCTATCGCCCTCGCTATGATTGCTTGTGAGCAGGAAGAAGAACTCCCTCACGCCCGTGACCTCATGATCGTCGGTGAACTCGCTCTCGATGGCACCCTTCGCCCTGTCAAAGGAGCCCTCTCTGTCGCCCTCGGAGCCAAAGCCGCCGGCCGAAAACGCCTCCTCCTCCCCGCCGAAAACGCCCGCGAAGCCGCGCTCGTTTCTGGTCTCGAAGTCTATGGCCTCAAATCCCTTCACGAAGCCTGGCAATTCGTCACCGGCCAGGATTCCACCCGTGCTCCCGAACCACGTCCCACCATTGTCCAGTCCAACAACTGTCTCTTATACACATCTCCGAGCCCACGAGACCGAGGCTGAT